>NZ_JBDJAW010000046.1 GCF_039649665.1 Microbispora sp. ZYX-F-249
CCGCTCTGACGCTCTGACTGGACCATAGGAAAGGGCCCGGCCTTGAGCCGGGCCCTTTTCTTATATCCCGGGACGGCTGTCGCGCATCGCTCCAGTAACAGCCCTTACGTCCCACTGATCTTCTCCGATAACTTTATTTCCATCCTTTACTGACGCATGGGGCAAATGTCACGCCCCACGCCAGACCTGGGAGAACAAGTGAAGCGCACCCTCGCTATCGGCGGCGTGGCGGCCGGCCTGCTGGCTTCCGCACTCGTCGCCTCCCCTGCACAGGCGGAGAAGGTTCCGGTCAAGCCTCTGGCCGAGACCAACTTCGCCGCCAAGCAGGTGGCAGCGTTCTGGTACGGCCAGAAGATGGCCAACCTGATCAACGCCACGCCGTACAACGTCGAGACCAAGGTCTCCTCCAAGGTCGTCGCCCACCTGCCGAAGGAGCCCGCCTCCGTCAAGGCGGGTGTCGTCGGGTCCAGCGGTGACCAGAAGGCCACCGGCACCTCGAAGAACGTCAACCTGCCCCGGTCCTCCGGCAAGGTGTTCTTCGTCGGCGCCGACAACAAGCCGCACTGGTGCTCCGCCACGGCCATCCAGAGCGGGCACAAGAACCTCGTGGCGACCGCCGGGCACTGTGTCTTCAGCACGGCGAAAGAGAAGGCCACGATGAACAAGTGGGTCTTCGTCCCCGGCTACTACCAGGGCAAGACCCCGTGGGGCCTCTACGTCGGCAAGACGGCATTCACCCACTTCGACTACGAGGTCTACGGCGACGGCGACTTCGACTACGCGTTCGTCGCCGTCTACAACGGTGTCCAGGTCACCGACGTGAAGACCGACAGCGTCAAGAACTGGGTCGACAAGCGCGTCTTCAAGACCCTGGCCGAGGCCGAGAAGGCGCAGAAGGACGTCGAGATCAAGCAGACCGGCTGGGCCGGCAAGATCGTGCCGTTCGTGTCGAAGCCCGAGACGGTCGTCAGGGACAAGAAGAACAAGGAATACCAGCAGACGTGGATCGACGTCTGCAGCTGGGCGTACTGGCAGAACCTCCAGGCGCCGGCTCTCACCGCCGACAACAAGGCCCCCGCGACCAAGGACGCCGTGGAGATCCTGAACAAGGGCCGCGGTCAGACGACGGACTTCAAGACCGCGCCCGGCACCGGGGTCAAGATCACCCGCGTCTCGCTGACCGAGTACAACTCGGCCAAGGACGAGGTGAAAATCAACGACGTCGTGTTCCGGGTCTCGGAGGACGGCAAGAGCGTCTACTTCATCTACGACCACGGCTACTACAAGGTCAACTTCTGGGCCAAGTACGACCTGGACTACAAGCTCGTCGGCAAGATCGTGGACATCACGCTGAAGGACGTCGGCCGCCTCGGCGACAACGTCCCCGGCCAGGGCCTCGCCTACAACCAGAAGGTCGGCCAGCCGACCTACGTGTTCGGCTACCCGAGCGGGTCGCACCCGGACGGCAACTACGCCTTCACCGGCAAGACCCTCAAGTACAGCTACGGCAAGACCTTCCCGGCCGTGGCGCCGTCCATCAAGGGCGAGGCCCTGCAGGGCATCAAGTCGTCCTTCACCGGTGAGGGCGCCCTCGGCTCCGGCTGGCTGTTCAAGTACGACAACAGCAAGCGGTTCGGCTACCTGAACGGCGTCACCATCGGCGTCTCGGACACCGACGGCAACGACCGGTACGACACCAGCATCTCGCCCTACTTCGACGGCGAGACCCTGGGCGTCTACAAGGTCGCCGCGGCCACCGCGTCCGGCAAGATCGTCTAGTCGCCGATCACATGCGAAGGGCCCGGCAGCCTGCCGGGCCCTTTCCTTTTATCCGCCTACTCGCCGAACTGCCCGCCTACTGGTCGAGCCGTTCGGCGAGCGTCATCCACTCCAGCTCGGCCGCCTCCTTCTGCGCGGCGATGTCGCGCAGCTCGGCGTCGAGCGTGCCCAGGCGCTCGAAGTCGCTCGCCGCCTCCGCCATCTGGGCGTGCAGCTTCGCCTCGCGCTCGCCGAACTTGTCGATCTGCCGCTCCAGGCGGTTGAGCTCCTTCTGCAGCTCGCGCAGCTCCTTGGCGGACAGCCCGGCGTCCTGCACCGGCTGACTGTCCGGCCGCACCTGCTCGGCAGGGCCGGCCGCGCCGGAGGCCGCGCGGGCCGACAGGGCCTGGCCCGCCGCCCGGCGCTCCAGGTATTCGTCCACCCCGCCCGGCAGCATCGACATCGTGCCGTCCCCGAGGAGCGCGACGCAGCGGTCGGCCACCCTCTCCAGGAAGTACCGGTCGTGGCTGACCACCACGAGCGTGCCCGGCCACGCGTCGAGCAGGTCCTCCAGCTCGGTGAGCGTCTCGATGTCGAGGTCGTTGGTCGGCTCGTCGAGCAGCAGCACGTTCGGCTCATCCATGATCAGCCGCAGGAGCTGCAGCCGCCGGCGCTCGCCGCCGGACAGGTCGCCGACGACCTTCCACTGCGCCTCGCCCCGGAAGCCGAGACGTTCCAGCAGCTGGGAGGCCGACCACTCCTTCTTGCCCACCTGGACGTACTTGCGGATCTCCTCGACCGTCTCCAGCACCCGCCGTGTGGGGTCCAGCTCGGCGAGCTCCTGCGACAGATGCGCGAGCCGTACGGTCTTGCCGCGTACGACGCGGCCGGAGTCGTGTTCGACCGTGCCGGACAGCAGGCGCAGCACCGACGACTTGCCCGAGCCGTTGACCCCGATCAGCCCGATCCGGTCCCCCGGCCCGAGCTGGTAGGTGCACCGGTCGAGCACCAGCGGACCCGATCCCGGCCCGCCGGCGTGGAGCGTCACGTCCTCCAGGTCCACGACGGTCTTGCCGAGCCGCGCCGAGGCGAAGTTGAGCAGCTCGACCGTCTCCCGCACCGGCGGCTCGTTGGCGATGAGCGCCTCGGCGGCGTTGATCCGGAACTTGGGCTTGGAGGTCCGGGCCGGCGGTCCGCGCCGCAGCCAGGCGATCTCCTTGCGCATGAGGTTCTGCCGGCGGTCCTCCGCGGCCTGCGCGATCCGCGCCCGCTCGGCCTTGGCCAGCACGTACGCCGCGTAGCCGCCCTCGTAGCGCTCGACCGAGCCGTCGACGACCTCCCACGTGCGGGTGGAGACCGCGTCGAGGAACCACCGGTCGTGCGTGACCACCAGCAGCGCGGACTTGCGCTGGACGAGATGCCCGGCGAGCCAGGCGATGGCCTCGATGTCGAGGTGGTTGGTGGGCTCGTCGAGGATCAGCAGGTCGTGCTCCTCGACCAGCAGCCGCGCCAGTGCCGTACGGCGGCGCTCACCGCCGGACAGCGCGCCCGCGGGAGCCGCGAGGTCGATGTCGCCGAGCAGGTTGGCGAGGATCTCTCTGATCGCGGGGTCGCCGGCCCACTCGTGCTCGGCCCGTCCGCCCAGCACGATGTCCTTCACGGCGGTGTCCGGGTCGAACTGGTCACGCTGTGAGAGCGTGCCGACGCGCAGGCCGCGGGTGTGCGTCACGCGGCCGCTGTCGGGCTTCAGCGTCCCCGCGATGATCGAGATGAGCGTGGTCTTGCCACCGCCGTTGCGGCCGACGACGCCGATCCGGTCGCCCTGCTCGAGCCCGAGCGAGACGTCGGCGAGCAGCGGCTTGGGCCCGAAGGCGTGGGAGACAGACTCCAGATTGACCAGATTCATGGCCTGTAAAGCTTATCCGGCCCCCGCACCGGCGATGGTCGCGCCGGGGACGGGACCATGGGCGGTGACGACGGCCCGGCAGCCGTCGACGTCCGTGATCAGACCGGCCAGCTCGTGCGCGTGCTCGGCCGACTCGGCCAGGAACGCGCAGGTGGGGCCGGACCCGGACACGAGCGCGCCGAGCGCTCCGTGCTCACGCCCGGCGGCGAGCGTGTCCGCGAGCGAGGGACGCAGCGCCAGCGCCGCGGGCTGGAGGTCGTTGGCCAGCGCCTGCCCCAGCGCCTTGGCGTCGCCCCGGCGCAGGGCGTCGAGCAGCGCCTCGCTCACCACGGGACGCGGCGCGGCCTCACCCGCCTCCTCGCGCAGCCGGTCGCACTCGCCGTACACCCTCGGGGTCGACAGGCCGCCGTCGGCGAGCGCGAAGACCCAGTGGAAGACCCCCGCGGTCTCCAGCGGCGCGAGCCGCTCGCCGCGTCCGGTGCCCACGGCGGTGCCGCCGAGCAGCGCGAACGGCACGTCGCTGCCGATGTCTGCGGCGATCTCCATCAGGTCCTCGACCGGCAGCCCGAGACCCCACAGCTCGTTGCAGGCGACCAGGGCCGCGGCGGCGTCGGCGCTCCCCCCGGCCATGCCGCCCGCCACGGGGATCGACTTGCGGATCAGCAGATCGGCCCGGTACGTACGGCCCGCCCGGCCGGCCAGCGCCATGGCGGCCCGGACGGCGAGGTTGTCGTCGCTCACCGGAACCCCGCCGGTGTGGTCCCCCTCGACCCTGACCGTGAGCGGAGCGGCGGTGGCGTCCCCGTCCGCCGGCTCGGCGGCGGTGACCTCGTCGAACAGCGAGACCGCGTGGAAGACGTTCACCAGGTCGTGGTAGCCGTCCTCGCGCAGCGGGCCGACCGCGAGCTGGAGGTTGACCTTCGCCGGCACGCGCACCGTGATCGCGCTCATCGCCCGCTCCCCCGCTCGCGTCGTCCCGGTGCGTGTCGTCTTGGTTCTGGGCGACGGGCGAGGCCACGTCGTCTGTGCCTGACCATGGGACCCGAGCTTAGCGGCACCCGCCCACGGGGACATCTCGCGGATTTCCGCTGGTCACCGGTGGATCACCCGGGCCCGTACATGCGGAAAGGGCCCGGCTTGACGCCGAGCCCTTCCCTCAGTTCACCCGATGGCCGCGGGAGAACCTCAGACGATCTTGCCGGAAGCGAACTTCGCGGCGTACTTGTAGACCGCCAGGGTCTCACCGTCGAAGTACGGGGAGACGCTGGTGTCGATGCGCTTGTTGCCGTCGGTGTCGGAGACCGCGATGGTCACACCGTTCAGGTAACCGAGACGCTTGGTGCTGCTGTAGCGGTAGAGCCACGAGGAACCGATCGAGCCCTGGCCGGTGAAGGAGGACTTGATGCCGACGAGCTCCTCGGCCTTCATGGCCGGAGCAGCGGCCTTGAAGGTCTTGCCGTAGCTCCACTTGAGGGTCTTGCCGGTGAAGGCGTAGCTGCCGTCCGGGTGCGACCCGCTCGGGTAACCGAACACGAAGACGTTCGTGCCGATCTTCTGGTTGTAGGCCAGGCCCTGACCACCGACGTTGGCGCCGAGGGTGCCGACGTCCTTGAGGGCGATGTCGACCAGCTTGCCCTTGAGGCGGTAGTCGACGTCGAAGTTGCCCCAGAAGGTGGCCTTGTACCAGGCGTTGTCCTTGGCGAAGTAGTAGGCCTTGCCGTCGGACGACCAGCCGCCGTCGCCGAACTCCCGCTTGGAGACCCGGCTGACGACGACGCCCCACGTCTTGTCCTGGTAGGTGGAGGTGCCGTACTTCTCAGCCTGCTCCGCCAGGGTCTTCTTGGCCGAGTCGATGGTCTTCGGGTCGACCGCGATCTGAGCGACGCTGGCCTCGACCTTCTTCGAGTCCCGGGTGCGCAGCGGCACCTTGTGGGCCCAGTCGATCCGGCTGACGATCTTGCCCGCGAAGCCGGTGCTCTTGAGCTCCAGCTCCTTACGCGCCTTCTCGGCCTCGGCCTTGGTCTCGAAGTTGCGGTTGTCGACCCAGTTCTTGACCTTGTCGGTCTTGACGTCGGTGACCTGGACGCCGTTGTAGACCGTCACGAACGCGTAGTCGCGGTCGCCGTCCTCGTAGACGTCGAAGTCGTAGTGGGTGTACGCGGTCTTACCGACGTAGATGCCCCACGGGGTCTTGCCCTGGTAGTAACCCGGGATGAACACCCACTTGTCGAGGGTGTCCTTGTTGCTCACCGTGTCGTAGACGCAGTGACCGGCGGTCGCGACCAGGTTCTTGTACTGGCTCTGCACCGCGGTCGCGGAGCACCAGTGCGGCTTCTTGTCGGCGCCGATGAAGAACACCTTGCCGGTGGTCTTCGGCAGGTTGACGTTCTTCGACGTGCCGGTGGACGCCTTCTTGTCACCGCTGGAGCCGACGACGCCGGCCTTGCTGTCAGCGGAGGCACCGCCGGTCGACACGTGCTTGGTGGGCAGCGTGGTCTCGACGTTGTACGGCGTCGCGTTGACGAGGTTGGCCTTGCTCTGGCCGTACCAGAACGCGGCGACCTGCTTGGCGGCGAAGTTCGTGTTGGCCAGGTTGACCGGCGGAGCGATGTCGGTGTCGGCCTGGGCCGGGGTGGCGACAGCGGCGGCGGCCAGCATGCCGACCGCGATGCCGCCGAGGGTGAGGGTGCGCTTCAACTTACTACTCCCTGGTCTGATCGTCGGGCGCCGCTTGCGCCCCATCCGTCAGTAAAGGACGGGTAAGAAGCTATCCGAGGTTTTGCCAGTTGTGACCCCGTCTAGTGGTTTGAGTCTGATCAGCCGGTCAAGATCCAAGCCTTCGCCGCCGCCGGAATCGCTCAGCGCGCCGTCGCGTTTCCGCTGATCACAGAGGCCGCCGTCGCGACGCCGTCACCGAGCGTCACTGATCCACGCAAGCCGCCAATGTGACCCAAATCACATTAATCTGATGGAACGAGATGGCTAGTTGATCACGTCAAACTCGCTCCGTCAGAGCGGATTCACCCGCGCCACGGGGCGCGCCCGGGGTGCGCCCCCGCCCGGCGCACCGGCCGGGCGGGGCGCGGCGCTCACAGGATGCCGCGGTCGGCGAACGCCGCGGTCACGGCGCTCGCGGCGCTCGTGCCGCACAGACGGCGGGCGGCGGCGACGGTCGCCTCGGCCGCCGCCTTGAACGTGGTGCCGGGCACGAAGTCGAACTGCGCCTCGATGATCAGCGTGCTCGCCTTCCGGTCGCCGAGCGCCCGGCGGATGTCCCACAGGGCGCGGGACCAGATCTCGCCGTCCGCGTGGACCTCGCCCCGGACGTCCTCGGGGTAGTGCTTGGTGCCGTCGAGACGGCGCAGGCAGTGCGGCGCGCGCGAGTAGCTCACCGAGTCCCAGTCGGCCACGCACGCCTCGTCGGTCCCGGCCGGGACCCCGGTCGCCCAGCTGCTCACGACCACGGCCAGGTAGTCGCCGAACGCCTCGCCGATCGCGCCGGCCTCCAGCGTGGTGCCGAAGCCGGGCACCTGGCCGTCCTGGACGCTGTGGCCGTACTCGTGGACGATCACCTCGGCGTCCTCGCCGTCGTCGACGCCCCCCTTGCCGAGGGTGATGTTGGCCTTGTCCTCACGGAAGAAGGAGTTGTCGCTGCCGTACTGGTTGATGCGCAACTCGATCTGCCGCTGGTTCACCGGCCGCAGCGTGCCGCCGAAGCCGAGCGACTGGATGTAGTGCTGCGCGGTCGTCACCCAGTGGTAGCCCATGACCTGCTCGAACTGGTCCACATCACGGTGGTACGCCGGGAAGGCGCCGCCGGCGGCCTTCGCGGCCGCGCCGGTCGAGCTCTTCACCCGGACGTACCTGCCGGTGAGCGTGCCGGAGCCGTCCAGGTCGGTCAGCGTGACCTTCGTGTACGCCGGGCCGAACGCGGGCAGGTCGGCGTCCTTGGCGTCGGCCAGGTCCTGCAGGCCGAGTTGCTGCACGGGGTTCGGAGCGAAGACGGTCGCCGTAGCGGTGTCGGCGGCCGCCGTCGCGGTGGCGGGCGTGGCGGCCACGCCCGCCACCGCGACGGCGAGGGCACCGGCCAGGGCGGCAGAGCGCATGAAGGACGTGGGGGGCATGGATTCTCCCGGATCAGGCGATGGGTACGAGGAATCGTTGCCCCGTCCCCACCTTCTCCACAAGAGTTGACGCCTGTCCGTAATGATCGAATCCGGACAGGTGATCTAACCGGATCGGCGCCACCGCCACTCCAGCTCGCCCGGCGCGGGCGGCGGCCCGGGCAACGGACCCGCGCCGTCTGCGGCCAGGCCGGCGAGCAGCATCGCCAGGCAGCGCCGCCGCAGCTCCCCGGTCCGGCCGGGGTCGGGCACACGGACGGCGGCGCAGCTCTCGAGCACCAGCCCCATGTCCTCGGCGACCACGTCGCGGCGCAGCCGTCCGGCCGCGTGGGCCCGCTCCACCAGCCGGTCCATCAGCACGCCGGCCCGCTGCGCGTCGCGCCGCATCTCCTCGGTCGGCGTGAAGGTCCCGGCGAGGTGGACGGTGAGGGAGTGCACGTCGGCGTCGACGATCCGGGTGAGGAAACCGGTGAGGGCCGTCCAGGCGTCCGGCTCGGTCTCGGCGGCCTCCGCCTCCTCGATCCAGTGGCGCAGCCCGTCGTGGCACAGCTTCCGCAGCAGGTCCTCCTTGCCGGGATATCTCCGGTAGAGCGCGCTCATTCCCACCCCGGCCCGCTCGGCCACGGCGGCGACCGGGGCCTTGGGGTCGGCGAGGAAGACCTCTCTGGCGGCGTCGAGGATGGCCGCGTCATTACGCGCCGCCCGCCCCCGCCGCCCGGCGAGGCCGGCGGCGCCGTTGTCGTCTGTCCGCTGTGGCATGCCCACACGGTAGCAGTGGAACAGAACATTCCGTTCTGATAGAGTGGTCAGTAACGGAACGGAACATTCCACTCCGGATTTGACGAAAGGGCACCTGATGAGCGAGACCATGACGGCGAGCTGGCGGACCCTGCTGGCCGAGTCCCACGACGCGCTGCGCGGGGCGATCACCGGCGTCACCCCCGGGGGCTGGGACGCCCCGACGCCCTGCGAGAAGTGGTCGGTCACCCAGGTGCTGCAGCACGCGGCCGGCGACCAGATCGCGTACGCCGCGGCGATCACAGGTGGGCCGTGGCCGTCCGAGGACCCGTTCTCCCCCTCCGGCCACGTCGACGGCGACCCCGTGGCGTACCTCGCCGCGGCGCTGGACGCCTCGGCCGGCGCCTGGGCGACCGTCGACGACCGGGCCGAGCAGGTGCCGGTGCCGCTGCCGCAGGGCCCCATGCCCGCCTGGCTCGCGGCCGGCGCGTGCGCGCTCGACGCCGCCGTCCACGCCTGGGACATCGCGACGGCCACCGGGCAGCCCTCGCCGCTCACGCCCGCGATGGCCCGGCCGCTGATGGAGGTCGCCACCCGGATCGTCGAGCCGCTGCGCGCCTACGGCGCGTACGCCGCGGCCCTCGATGCGGGCGACGACGCCGATGACGTGGTCATGCTTCTCGCCTATCTCGGCCGCCGGCCGGTCCGCGCGTCCTGATCCGCGCTTTCTGATCCGCGCTTTTCGGCGGCGGCACACGCCCCGGGCCCGGGAACGGGCCCGGGGGCGGACCTCATCGCCGCAGGCGAGCCCAGCGCAGCCCGAAGACGATCGCGGCGAGCAGCGGCCAGAGCATCCACCCGTAGAGACCGGCGAGCCACGCCGTGTCGAACACCGCCGACGGCACGACCACGCCGACGACGCTGACCAGGCCCGTCACGGCGAGCACGACGCCGAGCCAGCACAGCCAGCGCATGACGATCCCGCCCCGCAGCGCCGCGACCGAGAACGCCCCCATCAGCAGCGACTGGACGACCACGGCGACCTCTCCGAGCATCTGGCCGAACCAGGACAAGGAGTGCCACGTCAGCACCGTGGCATCGCCGGTCGCGGGCAAGTCCGGCAGCACCCAGAGCAGCGTGATTCCCGTGACGACGGCGTTGACGGCAGCGAGCAGGCCGCCGCTGACCAGGACCACTCCGGCCAGCGGCGAACCGGGGACGGACGCGCGGGCCAGCCGGGCCAGCGCGGCCGTCAGCACGATCAGCGCGACGACGGCCAGCACCCCCGCGAAGGCGTTGACCCGCAGGGTCGTCGTCGACTCGGCCGCCCACGCGCGTACGGCCGCCGCGTCCGCCTTGCCGGCCTGCGGGGACTCGGGCGCCCAGGTGCCGAACATCACCACGAAGAGGGCGAGCGCGGCGATCGCCGCGGTGCCGAGCGCGGGCCGTACGACGGCGGGCGCGTCCTCGGCCGTTCCTGCGTTGACGGTGGACATCTCTCCTCCAGATCACGTGGACTCCCACTGACGCACCCGACCTTCGGCCGCCCGCCGCCCCGGCGGCCACCGGCGGACGTCCTCCCCGATCCCGTGGTCGCGCCCGTGCGGGGACGGGACGGACGTCCCGGGACGGCAGGACACGCGCGGCGTTATGGTTTCCCGGTCGCGAACGCTGGGAGAAGAACGTGGTGACCCGTCTGTCGCGCCCGGCCGCCGGAGGCCTGCTCGGCGCGTCGGCCGTCCTGTTCGCCGCGACGGCGTGGGGCGCGGCGTTCGTCACCGGGGTGACCGCTCCGGCCGCCTCCGACATCGTGTGGTTCGCCGGGTTCCTCGCCTTCCCGCTGGTCGGCGCGCTCATCGCCTGGCACCGTCCGGGCAATCCCGTCGGCTGGTTCTTCCTGGCCGTGGGAGTGCTGCAGTTCGGCGCGGCCGTCGTGGACGGGCTGGCCCAGCACGCCGTCGCGACGGACCCGGCCTCCGTGCTGGGCCCGCTGCTGGTGCTGGTGCAGAACGCGCTGTTCGCCGTGGCCTGGGTGACCGCCACGACCTATCCCCTGCTGCTCTATCCCGACGGGCGCCCGCCGACGCCCCGGTGGCGGTGGGCGCTGCACGCCACGACGGCCGCCCTGGTGGTCCTCATCGCCTCGATCGCCGTCACCCCGGGACGGATCAGCGAGGACGACCCCGCAGTCAACCCCCTCGGCGTACCGCGGCTGGGGCCGGTCGCGCCCGCGGTCACGACCGGCATGCTCGTCGTCCTGCTCGGGCTGACCCTGACCGCGACGGCGTCGATCATCGTGCGCTGGAGCCGGGCCGACGGCGCGGGCCGCGAACGCCTGGCGTGGCTGGCGCTGGCCGCCGTCGTGGTCATCGCCGGCATCGTGGCGCAGCCGCTGACGGACGCGTGGACGCCGGACTGGTTCGGCGCGATCCTGGAGAGCCTCACGGTGGCCGCGATGCCCGTCGCGACCGGGGTCGCGATCCTGCGCACCGATCTGTTCGACATCGCGGCCGTGCTGGACCGCGCCATCGTCTACGCGGCGCTCACCGCGATCGTGGTCGTGACCTACCTGGCCTGCCTCGCCGTGACGTCCACGATCCTCGCCCCCGATCCGAGCCGCGGCTCCGCGCTGCTCGCGACGGCAGTCGTCGCGGTCTCGCTGAGTCCGGTGAAGGAGCGGCTGCTGCGCGGGGTCGACCGGCTGCTGTTCGGCGATCGCGGTCATCCGTACGAGGTGCTGACCGGGCTGGCGGAACGGCTGTCCCGGATCGACGTGCTGGAGGAGCTGCTGCGCACGGTCACCGAGACGCTCACCACCATGCTGCGCCTGCCGCAGGCGCGGGTCGTGACAGGCCGTGACGTCCCCGCCCCGCCCGGCATGCTCGCGTTTCCCCTGGTCGCCCACGGCCGTCAGGAGGGAACGCTGCTGGTCGGCCGCCGCTCCGGGCAGAGCAGGTTCGACGCCCGGGAGCAGGAGCTGCTCGCCGACCTCGCCGGCCAGATCGCCGTCGCGATCCGGGCGGCGCGCCTGTCGGAGGACCTGCGCGAGTCGCGGGAACGCATCGTCCGGGCACGCGAGGAGGAACGGCTGCGCGTCCGCAGAGATCTGCACGACGGCCTGGGACCGCTGCTGGCCGCGGCCAGCCTGCAGATCGACGTGCTCGCCGACCGGGTGGGGGACGCCGACACGGCCCACCTGGTCGCGAAGATCAAAGCGTTGATCAGCCGGTCCGTGACCGACGTACGGCAGGTCGTGCACGGGCTGCGCCCGCCCGCCCTCGACGATCTGGGTCTCGCGGGCGTCGTGCGGGAACACGCCGCGGCGCTGCGTGCGGCGGGTCTGCGCGTAGAGGTGCGCTGTCCCGGCGACCTGGCCGTGCCCAGCGCGGCCGTGGAGGTCGCGGCCTACCGGATCGTGACCGAGGCGATGACCAACGTCGTACGGCACGCCGGGGCCGCGAGCTGCACCGTCACCCTCATGCCGGAGGACCCGTGGCTGCGGGTCGAGGTGGCGGACGACGGGATCGGGGTCGCGTCGCCGCACCGGGACGGCGTCGGCCTGGCCTCCATGCGCGAACGCGCCGACGAGCTCGGGGGCACGCTCACGATCGGGCCCGGCCCCGGCGGAGGGACACGCGTGACCGCTCTGCTCCCCCTGCACGGCTCTGGGAGGATCTGACCATGACCACGCCGGTACGGGTCCTGCTCGTCGACGACCATCCGATCTTCCTCGACGGCCTGCGGACGGCCCTCACCGGACTGCCCGAGATCGAGGTCGTGGACTGCGCCGGCGACGGGCTCGCGGCGCTTACTGCGGTCGCGCGGTCACGGCCCGACGTGGTGCTGATGGACCTGACGATGCCCGGCATGAGCGGCGTCGAGGCCACCCGCCGGATCACCGCGCGCGACGACGGGCCGGCCGTGCTCGTGCTGACCATGCACGCCGACGACGACTCCGTCTACGCCGCCATCCGGGCCGGCGCCTCCGGATATCTGCTCAAGGGCTCCGACCGGGCCGACGTGGTGCGTGCCGTACTGGCGGTCGCGGCGGGCGAGGCGGTCTTCGGCCCGGAGATCGCCCAGCGGGTGCTGCGGTCGTTCGCGGAGGGCCCGCGCGGCGCCTCCCCGCGGCCGTTCCCCGAGCTGACCTCGCGTGAGCTGGAGATCCTCGACCTCGTGGCGACCGGGCTCGGCAACCAGGCCATCGCCCGCAGGCTCTCGATCAGCCCGAAGACCGTGCGCAACAGCGTTTCGACCATCCTCGGCAAGCTGCACGCCGCCGACCGGGGTGAGGCCGTCGCCCGGGCTCGGGCCCACGGACTCGGACAGGCCGCGCGGGGCACGGGCGCGCACGACCCCCACCGCGCGGTCTAGGAAATCCGCACCCCCTGGGGATCCGCACGCTCCGGTCCCACGGCCGGGGAGATCCGTACGGTCTAGGCGATCACGGCCCGCTGCTCGGCGATGCGGGCGAAGTCCTCGATTCGCAGCTGCTCCCCGCGCGCCGATGGGTCGATCCCCGCTCCGACCAGCGCCTTCTCGGCGGCGGCCGGCGTGCCGGCCCAGGAGGCGAGCGCGGCGCGCAGCGTCTTGCGGCGCTGCGCGAAGGCCGCGTCGACGGCGGCGAAGACCTCCTGGCGGGTCGCCGTCGTCGCCGGCGGCTCCCGTCGTACGAGCGAGACGAGTCCGGAGTCGACGTTCGGCGCGGGCCAGAAGACGTTGCGCCCGACCGGCCCGGCCCGGCGCACGTCGGCGTACCAGGCCGCCTTCACCGAGGGAACCCCGTAGATGCGCGATCCCGGCGACGCGGCGAGCCGGTCGGCGACCTCCGACTGCACCATCACCAGCCCGCGCCGCAGCGACGGCAGCACCTCGAGCAGGTGCAGCACGACCGGCACGGACACGTTGTACGGCAGGTTGGCCACGAGCGCGGTCGGCTCGGCCCCGAGGTCGGCGGGCCCGACCTTGAGCGCGTCGGCGTGCACCACCTTCAACCGGCCGGCCACATCGGGGGCCCGTTGCGCGACGGTCAGCGGCAACTGCTCCGCCAGCACCGGGTCGATCTCCACGGCGACGACCTCGGCGACCTCCGGGAGCAGGGCGAGGGTGAGCGAGCCGAGCCCCGGCCCGACCTCGATCGCCACGTCTTCCGGGGTGACCTCGGCGAGCCGGACGATCCGGCGGACGGTGCCGCCGTCGATCACGAAGTTCTGCCCCAGCTTCTTCGTCGGCCGGAGGTTCAGCTTCTCCGCCAGCACACGCACTTCGACCGGCCCGAGCAGACTCATGCCTCCAGTGTGGGGCATCGGCGCGACTACCAGGCGCCGAAGACGGTCTCGCCGTTGGCCGTGATCCGGGCGGCGAGGTCGGCGACGTCCATGCCCTTGACGTCCGCGAGGCAGCGCAGCGTGAGGGGGATCAGGTAGGGCGCGTTGGGCTTGCCCCGGTGCGGCGTCGGCGGCAGGTAGGGCGCGTCGGTCTCGACCAGCATCAGCTCGGGCGGGGCCACCACCGCCGCCTCCCGCAGATATCCGGCGTTCTTGTACGTCACCGGGCCGGAGAACGACATGAAGTAACCGGCGTCCACGCACCGCTTGGCCATCTCGGCGTCGCCGGAGAAGCTGTGGAAGACCACCACGTCGGGGGCGCCCTGGTCGGCGAGCACGGCGAGCACGTCGTCGTGCGCGTCACGGTCGTGGATGACCAGCGCCCTGCCGGTCCGCTTGGCGATCTCGATGTGCGCGCGGAAGCTCGCGTGCTGGTCGTCCTTCGACGCCCAGTCGCGGAAGTAGTCGAGACCGGTCTCCCCCACCGCCCGCACGTGCGGCAGCCGCGCGAGGTCCTCGATCTCGGCGAGCACCTCGGGTGTCGCGGCGTGCGCCTCGTTCGGGTGGATGGCCACCGCCGCGTAGACGTCCCGGTGCTCCCCGGCCACCGCGGCGTTCCACCGCGAGGACGGCAGGTCGTAACCGACCGTCACCAGGCGCGTCACGCCGACCGACTTCGCCTCGGCGAGGATCGACTCGACGCTCGCCCCGGCGGCCTGGGCCGCCAGCGCGACCGGGTCGCCCGAGGACGCCTGCCGGTTGCCGACCATGATGTCCAGGTGGCAGTGGCTGTCGAACACCTCACCCGGCAACGCCTCGGGCTTCACGGGACGCTCGCGCGACATGGTCAGGCGTTCTCGAGGCGTGGGAAGAGGATCTCGCCCTTGACGACCTGGGCGCCGGCGGGCAGCTTGCCCCAGGTGGCGACGTCGGCGATCCGCTGGTCCGCGAGCGCGCCGAGGTGCGGCTCCGCACCGAGGGAGGCCCACAGCTTCTCGCCGGTGGCGGGCATGATCGGGTGCAGCAGCACCGCGATCGCGCGCAGCGACTCGGCCGCCGTGTAGAGGATCGTCGCGAGGCGCGCCTGACCCTCCGGCGAGTCGTCCTTGGCCACCTTCCACGGCGCCTGGTCGCTCAGGTAGCCGTTGACCTGCTTGACGAAGTCGAAGACGGCGCCGATGCCGCCGGCGAAATCGAGGTTGTCGCCGATCAGGGTGTCCGCCTGGGCCGCCGCCGCGGCGAGGCCGTCCGCGACCGCCTGCTCGGCCGGACCCGCGTCCTTGGCCTCCGGCAGCACACCGTCGAAGTACTTGCCGATCATCGCCGCGACCCGGGAGGCCAGGTTGCCGAAGTCGTTGGCGAGTTCGGAGGTGTAGCGGGCGGAGAAGTCCTCCCAGGAGAACGAGCCGTCCTGGCCGAACGGAATCGCCCGCAGGAAGTAGTAGCGGTAGGCGTCCACGCCGAAGTGGCTCGTCAGGTCGCGCGGCGAGATGCCGGTGAGGTTGGACTTGCTCATCTTCTCGCCGCCGACCATGAGCCAGCCGTTGGCGAAGACCTTGCGCGGCAGCGGCAGGTCGTTCGCCATCAGCATGGCCGGCCAGATCGCCGCGTGGAACCGGAGGATGTCCTTGCCGACCAGGTGGACGTTCGCCGGCCAGGTGGCGTCGAACTTCGCCTGGTCCGAGCCGTACCCGACGGCCGTGGCGTAGTTGAGCAGCGCGTCGATCCACACGTAGATGACGTGCTTGGGGTCCCAGGGGATCGGGACGCCCCAGTCGAACGTCGAGCGGGAGATCGACAGGTCCTGCAGGCCCTGCTTCACCAGCTGCACGATCTCGTTGCGCGCCGAGGCGGGCTGGATGAAGTCCGGGTTCTGCTCGTAGTGCTCCAGCAGGCGCGGGCCGTACGCGGAGAGCCTGAAGAAGTAGTTCTCCTCCTTCAGCCACTCGACCGGGCGCTTGTGGATCGGGCACAGGTCGCCCTCGAGCAGGTCGCCGGGCGACTTGTACTCCTCGCACCCCACGCAGTAGGGGCCCTCGTACTCGCCCTTGTAGATCTCGCCCTTGTCGTACAGGTCCTGCACGAACTCCTGGACGCGGTCGGTGTGGCGCGGCTCGGTGGTGCGGATGAAGTCGTCGTTGGCGATCTGCAGATGCTCCCAGAGCGGCTTCCAGGAGTCCTCGACGAGCTTGTCGCACCACTCCTGGGGCGTCACGCCGTTCGCCTCGGCCGTACGCATGATCTTCTGACCGTGCTCGTCCGTGCCGGTGAGGTACCACACCTTCTCGCCCCGCTGGCGGTGCCAGCGGGTGAGCACGTCGCCCGCGACGGTCGTGTAGGCGTGGCCCAGGTGCGGGGCGTCGTTGACGTAGTAGATCGGCGTCGTCACGTAGAACGCCGACTCCCCGGATGCAGTCGTTCCTGTAGCCGCCATGTGCGAATCCTATCGGCCCCGGGGAGGTGACTCCCCGGGATGAAACCGTGGTGTGTCAGGCGACGGACTCGCGTCCGGCGGTCTCGGGCTCGCGGCTGACGGCCTCGGCGGCCTCCTCGGCGGCGGACGCCGCGATGTCGACCGGGTTCTCCCGCGTACGGCGGATGCCGAGGATGCTGATGAACAGCGAGGCGAAGATCGTCTGGAAGCTCATGACGAACGCGGTCGCCGAGGGGACGACGAGGCGCAGCGACTCGGCCGGGATCAGCTCGCCGAAGCCGCGGCCGCCCCAGTGGGCGAGCGAGGCCACCAAACCGACCAGACCGGCCACGGCCAGGGCGCCACCCGCGAGCAGGCCCTTCTCCAGCGTGACGACGTCCACCAGCCTCCGGATGCGCCGGTCCTCGGGGAGGAAGCCCTCCTCGGCCGCGTACACCTTGGTGAACAGCGCGAACAGCACGGCCTGGAATCCGATGATCACCATCGCGGACGCGCCGACCAGCGTGTCGACGTCGAAGGCGAGCTTGCCGATGTAGACCGGGCCGAACGTCAGCGCGGCCCCGGCGACGAGGCCGAGGCTCATGAGCACCAGGCCCGGGATGAAGAACAGCCAGCGGGGGCTGTACAGCATGAGGAAGCGCAGGTGACGCCAGCCGTCCCGCCAGGAGCGCAGGTGCGGCGGGCGGGAGCGGCCGTCGGGCGACAGGGTGGTCGGCACCTCGCGGACGTCGAGCCCCTGCAGCGTGGCCTTCACGACCATCTCGGAGGCGAACTCCATGCCGCCGGTCTGCAGTCCCAGCCGCAGGATCGACTCGCGGCGGAAGCCCCGCAGGCCGCAGTGGAAGTCGCCGATCTCGCTGGGGAAGAACAGCCGGCCGATGAACGACAGGACCGGGTTGCCCAGGTAGCGGTGCAGCGGAGGCATGGCCCCCGGAGCGATGCCGCCGCGGAACCGGTTGCCCATGACCAGCTCGGCGCCGTCCCGGAGCTGCTCGACGAAGGGCATCAGGCTCGTGAAGTCATAGGAGTCGTCGGCGTCGCCCATGATGACGTACTTGCCGCGCGCGGCGCGGATTCCGCCGATCAGGGCGTTGCCGTAGCCCTTCTCGTCAATGTGGACAACCCGGGCGCCCGCGTCGCGGGCCAGCTGTTGCGAGCCGTCGGTGCTGCCGTTGTCGGCGATGACCACCTCGCCGTCGATTCCGTTCTCACGCATGCAGGTGAGGGCCTTGCGAACACAGATCTCCACGGTCTCGGCCTCATTGAGGCATGGCATGACAACGGTAAGTTCCACGTCGCAACTCCTCGCATATGACGGCAGGACACCAATGATGCCCGCTTCCCAGTAGCGTCCGAGTCAAGTCCGCGAAACGGCTGGCATTCTGTAACCGTGACTCCACCCACCGCTGGAGCGGCGGGCTTCCCGCGCCGCCGGCCGAGCGGCGACGCGCAGGACGAGCCCGGCCCGGACTATTCCCAGGGCGCCGGCCACGCCGGTGCGCACGGCATGCCCGCAGGTCACGCGGCCGATTTCGGCGGGGACGGCGGAGTTCTCCTTCGCCGTTTCCAGTGGAAGGCGCCGACAATCGAGGGGAGGAAGCGCGGAAAGACCGGCCGGCCGACGCGGGCCGTTCCCTCCGCGCGACTGTGAATGGTCGCGATCGCTGATCCTCCCTCCGTGAACGCCTCGCCCGCCGGCGGCTGGAGCCGTACGGTCGCCTTACTGCGCCGGCACCGGGTCTTCGCGGTCGCGCTCGGCGTCGCCTTCGTGCTGCGGATCGTCACGATGCTGGGCTTCGGCCCGGCCATGTGGTTCAACGACTCCTACGACTACGTGTCGGTGGCGCTGCGCCCGCGTCCGCACCCGATCCGCCCGGACGGGTACAGCTTCTGGCTGCTGCTGCTCAAGCCGTTCCACAGTTTCTCGCTGGTGGTGTTGACCCAGCACCTCATGGGCCTGGCGACGGCGTTCCTTATCTATGCGCTGCTGACCAGAAGATTTGGGATGCCAGGCTGGGGGGCGACGCTGGCCGCCGTTCCCGTGATGTTCGACGCCTACCAGATCCAGCTCGAACAGCTGATCATGTCGGACACCATGTTCATCCTGCTCGTGGTGGGCGTGGTGACGCTCGTGCTGTGGCGGGAGCGGCTGACCTGGCGCGGCGGCACCGTGGTCGGGCTGCTGCTCGCGCTGACGGCGCTGACCCGGAGCATCGGCCTGCCCATCCTCGCCCTGGTCGTGGCGTATCTGGTGATCAAACGGGCGGGCTGGAAGCCGATCGCCGCCATGGTCACCGCGTGCGCGCTGCCCGTGCTCGCGTACATGGGCTGGTTCAAGGCGGTGAACGGCCAGTTCGCGATGACCAACAGCGACGGGGTCATCCTCTACATGAGGACGTCGCTGTTCGCCGACTGCCACAAGATGAACATCGACGAGCGCCGCGAGCTGGAGCTGGCGCTGCTGTGCATCAACGTCGCGCCCAAGGACCGCGGGCTGTCCGCGCAGGCGTACCTGTGGTGGGACGACCAGAACCAGCTCCACGTCTTCGGCTCGGGCATGAAGTTCACGCCGGAGATCAACGCCAACGCGAGCACGTTCGCGAAGAGGGCGATCCTGTCCCAGCCGGCTGACTACCTGGCCGCGGTGGCGAAGGACTTCTTCCGCGCCTTCCAGTGGGGCCGGCCCCGGTTCCCGGACGCCAAGACCTTCCTGCAGTACGAGTTCGACAACGAGTACACCCGCAAGCTGCCCAAGTGGAGCTCCTATCACAGCACCACGGACAAGGACGCCGAGGCGTACGAGAACGGCCCGGCCGCGACGCACGTGGTCTCGCCGTGGTCGGACATCATGATCGGATACCAGAAGGTCGTACGGCTGCCGGGCCTCGTGCTGGGCCTGCTGCTGCTGGCCGGTCTGTACGGCGTGGTGCGCCGCTGGCGCGACCTCGGCGGGCCCGCGCTACTGCCCTGGTTGGGGGCGGCGGGCCTGATCCTGGCCCCGGCGGCGACCGCGGAGTTCGACTACCGCTATCTGCTGCCCGCGGTGCCGCTCGCCTGTCTCGCCGCCGCCATCACCGCGCGTGATCTTGTAGTTAGTCGCAGGGATGGCCGCTGACCTGGGCAACCACTCGCCGTGATCATGCAGAATTTCCCGCTCTCACGGCATGACCTGGGCCTTTCCATTTCATGATCTTGCACTCGACAGGAACAGGGAGCCGGCGACTTCTCTGCAAGATCACAAAGTGCGTTCACCCAGGTAGATGGGGCGGCATGCCATTTACTGCATGATCACGGAGGACATCGGACCAGGTCAGACCACATCGGTGCGACAAATTACAAGATCACGGCGACGGGGTGGCGTGGACGGCGTTGTAGAGGTCGCGCTTGGGGACGCCGGCCGACTTGGCCACGTCGGCGATGGCCTGCTTGCGCGGCACGCCCGTGCCCTCGCGCCTGGCCACCTCCTCGACCAGGTCCTCGATGCGCGGCGCGGCCTCCTCGGCGGTCCGTCCCGCCACCACCAGCGTGATCTCACCCCTGACCTCGCCGGCCGCCCATTCGGCCAGCTCGCCGAGGCCCCCGCGCCGCACCTCCTCGTACGTCTTGGTGAGCTCCCGGCAGACCGCGGCGGGCCGCTGGGCCCCGAAGGCCTCCGCCATCGCCTCCAGCGTCGCGTGCAGGCGGTGCGGCGCCTCGAAGAACACCATCGTGCGCTCCTCCGCCGCCAGCGCCGCCAGGCGCCTGGCCCGCTCCCCCGGCTTGCGCGGCGGGAACCCCTCGAAGCAGAACCGGTCGCTCGGCAGGCCGGAGACGACGAGGGCGGTCGTCACCGCCGACGGACCGGGCAGCGCCGTCACGGGCAGGCCGGCCTCGACCGCGAGGCGGGTGAGCCGGTATCCGGGGTCGGAGACGCCCGGCATCCCGGCGTCGGTGATCACGACCACCGTGCGCCCCTCGCGCAGCGCCTCCAGCAACTCGGCGGCCCGCGCGCTCTCGTTGGCGTCGTAGTAGGACACCACGCGGCCGCCGATGGCGATCTCCAGGTCGGCGGCGAGCCGCCGCAGCCTGCGGGTGTCCTCCGCCGCGATCACGTCGGCGGCGGCGAGCAGATCGCGCAGCCGTGGGGACGCGTCTTTGGGCTGGCCGATCGGGGCTGCGGCGAGAACGAGCACCCGTCCACCCTATGACCGGTGTGAAACATTCATCGCCGAAAGGCCTGTTGCCGCAATCCTCACGCGAGTCGTGTCCATGACGGGGACGCACCAGTAATCTGTCGAACGTGACCGTGACCGACCATTCCCACAAGGCGTTCGAGCAGCCGGAAGAGGGAGCGCAGGACGAGGCTCCCACGGTGTCCCTGCGCGACCGGCTGGTGCCGCCCATGCCCGGCGATGCCATGTGGGGCTGGCTCGGCCCCATCCTGGTCGCCCTCTTCGGCGGCTTCCTGCGGTTCTACCGGCTGGGCACGCCCCACTCGGTCGTCTTCGACGAGACGTACTACGCCAAGGACGCCTTCGCGACCATCAAGTACGGCGTCGAGCGGCAGTTCGTGGAGGGCGCGGACCAGCTCCTGCTCGCCGGCAACGAGAACATCTTCAAGCAGTGCGGCACGGTGGGCGAGTGCGCCTCCTACGTGGTGCACCCGCCGGTCGGCAAGTGGATGATCGGCCTCGGCGAGCTCATCTTCGGCGCGAACCCCTTCGGGTGGCGCTTCGCCGCCGCGCTGGTCGGCTCGCTGTCCATCCTGATCCTCGCCCGCACGGCCCGCAGGATGACCCGCTCGACGCTGCTCGGCTGCGTGGCCGGTCTGCTGCTGTCCGTCGACGCACTCCACTTCGTGCTGTCCCGTACGGCGCTGCTGGACATCTTCCTGATGTTCTGGGTGCTGGCCGGGTTCGCCTGCCTGGTGGCCGACCGCGACTGGTTCCGCAGCCGCCTGGCCGACTGGCACGAGGCGGGATCACCGGCCGGCGGGGCCTGGCTGGGCCTGCGCCCCTGGCGTCTGGCCGCCGGGCTGTGCCTGGGCGCGGCCATGGCCACCAAGTGGACCGGCGGCCTTTACATCGCCGCCTTCGCGATCATGTCGCTGCTGTGGGACGCGGGCGCCCGGCGGGCGGTCGGGACCGGCCGGCCGTACGGCACGGTCGTCCGCCGCGATCTGCCGCTCGCCGCGGCGTGGATGGCGGCCGTCCCGGTCCTCACCTACATCGTCTCGTTCACGGGATGGTTCGTCACCGACAAGGGGTACGGCCGCAACTGGGACCAGGCCACCGCGAACGGGCCGATCTACTTCGTCATCGACTCGTTCCGGTCGTGGTTCGACTACCAGAAGCAGGTGCTCACCTTCCACACCGGCCTGGAGACGAGCCACCCGTACCAGTCCGAGCCCTGGCAGTGGCCGTTGCTGCTGCGCCCGGTGGCGTTCTTCTACGAGCAGCCGAAGAACTGCGGCGCCTCCACCTGCTCCTGGGCGGTCCTCGGGACCGGGACGCCGATCATCTGGTTCGCCGGCGTCGCCGCGCTGATCGGCATGATCGCGTGGTACGTCGCGACCCGCGACTGGCGTGCCGGCGCGGTGCTGCTCGGCTACGCCGCCGGGTGGCTGCCGTGGTTCTACTTCGCCATCGCGGACAACCGGACGATGTTCATGTTCTACGCGATGCCGATGGTGCCGTTCATGATCCTGGCACTCGTGCTGGCCTGCGGGCTGATCCTCGGCAAGGAGAACCCGGCCCGGCCCAACCGGCGCGTGGTCGGCTCGGCCGTGGTCGGCGCGTTCGTGCTCCTGGCCCTGGTCAACTTCGGCTGGCTCTATCCCGTCATCGCCGCCGAGGTCATTCCGTACGACTCCTGGCACGCGAGGATGCTGTTCGACCGGTGGATCTGAGACCCCCGTATCGTTGGGCGCATAGCGTTGCGCTCAGAGGGGGTGGTCGCGAGTGATACCGGGTCGTCGTCAACGATGGGGTCGATACGGCAGACTGCGGGTCATGCCCGCACCTGACGTCGCCGCGCTCCTCGCGCAACTGGAGCGCTCCGATCCGGACATCGCCGAGCCCGCCCGCGTCGCGGTCGAGTGGCTCGCCGGTGGCGAGGCGCTCGAGACCATCAGCCAGTTCGACGTGTGCGAGTTCCTCTGGTACACGCTGCCGATCAAGGTGCCGGGCGACCAGGCGACCATCGCGCGCGCCCTCGGCGAGCTGCTCAGGCTCGCCGGCATGGAGCGCTACGCCGCCCTGTGCGACTCCCCCGCCACCGCCCGGATCCTGCTGACGTACGCCACGGAGGGCGAGGAGGCCGGGGCCGCGGCCTATCACCGGGAGCTGGAGGCCACCGGGGTGGTCCCCCCGGACATCGCCGAGCTCTCGTGGAGCTCGATCATGGGGCCGGAGGAGCTCGGGGCGCACGTCGCCTGCGCCGCCGCCCTGGAGCTGGCCATCGTCGCGGGCGACCCGGTGGACCGCGAGGACCTGACCCGCCGCTGGCTCACCACCCCCCGTCCCGAGCTGGGCGGCGACTGCTGGCTGCACCGGGTCCACGGCGAGCGGCTGAACCGCTGGGTGCTCGGGCGCGGCACCGCCCGCCGCGAGCTCGCCCAGCCCTTCGAGGTGCGGCTGCACGCGCCGATCACGGCGCCGGACGAGCCGCACCTGGAACCGCTGCGCTGGCTGCTCGACCTGGCCCGCACCGGGGTCCGCCTGACCGAGCGGCTCAACGTCGGGCGTGCCGTCGCCGTCGAGGCGGCCGGCCGGTTCGGCTGGGCGGATCGGACGGTGCGCGGCGAGAACGACGTGCCCGCCCTCACCGAACTGCGGCAGATCGCCGTGGACGACCTCGGGGCGCTGCGGCGCAGCGGCCGGAGGCTGGTGCTCACCACCACGGGCAGGAACCTGCTGGACGACCGCGCCGCCCTGTGGGAGGCGGCCACGACCACGTTGCTCGTCCCCGCCCCCGGCGAGCACGACTTCGAGGTCTCGATCCGCGAGTCGGCGCTGATGATCCTGGTGGACGGCGGGGTGGTGCGGGACGACGACCTGCGCGACCGGGTCGCCGAGGTGGTCAACGGCGAGGGCTGGCGCACGACGGACGGCGGCCGGGTCGGCGGCGCCGACCTCACCGGCCCGCTCGCCCGGCTCCGCCACCGCCTCGACGCCCTGGGCCTGGGCTCCGCGTCCCACACACCCGAAGGCGCGTCCCACACACCCGAAGGCGCGTCCCACACACCCGAAGGCGCGTCCCACAACGGCGGCGCGGCGGTCCGCGAGCCCGGGGCGGCCGGACGCGAGCCCGGGGCGGCCGGACGCGAGCCCGTGAGGCGTGGCGGGGGCGCGCGGACGTGGCGGCTCACGACCGCCGGGCGCCGCGCCGCGCTGGCCGCGCTGCGCGCCCAGGCGCTGCGCCCCCGCCAGTACGCCGGCCTCGGCTGAGCCCTCGCGGGGCACCCCCGTGGCGCACCGGCACCCCATGCCGCACTGGGATGGCCGCGAAGGCGGCGCTCAGGAGGTGAGGACCCTCAGGGTGCAGGGTTCGCCGTTGAGGCGCCACTGCACGGCGCCGCCCTCGGAGGGGGAGCCGTTGAAGCCGAGATGCACCGTCTGCCCGGCGGCGATGTCGGTGCTCCAGGAGGGGGCCGCCGCCGTGACCTCGCGACCGGTCTGGGACCAGGTGGCCGACCATCCCGTGGACACCGTCTGGCCGGGGTCGGTGAACAGGAACGTGAGCCGCCAGTCCCGTACGGGCGTGCTTTTCGTGTTGGTGACCTCGACCGTCGCGGTCATCCCGCCCGGCCAGGTGATCGGCCGGTAGTCCACCCGGCAGGTGATCCGCAGCGGGGACGGCGACGGCGACGGCGAGGCGATGATGTCGTTGTAGATCCGCACGGTCACGGATCCCGACGCGGGTGAGACGGCCCCCTCCTTGTCGATGGCCACGAGGTACAGCTCGTGGTCCTCGAAGGCGACGCCGCTGGGCGGCCAGCGCAGGGAGAAGACGCCACCGGTGGCGTCCGGCCCGAAGGTCGCGACTCCGGACGTGACGCCGTCGCGGGTCTCCATCACCCGGTAACAGGCGATGCCGTCCTCGTCGGTGGCGGGCGTCCAGCTCAGGCCGACACTGTTCAGGAGCACGCTGCCGATCCGCGGAGTTCCCGGCGCGGTCGGCGGCGTGCCCGACGGTGACGTGCTCGGCTCGCACGGGATGGGAGTGGGCGGCGGCGGCGCCGTCGTGAGGGCGTAGGCCGTGCCACCCGCCCCGCTCTCGACCACCGCGGGGACGACGAACGCGGCGGCCGCCAGGAGCCCCGCCGTCATCCAGGCGCTCAGCGCCGTCTTCGATCTCATCGCCGGCACTCCTCGTCTCGGTCGACCGCCCCGGTGACGGTGATCGTCCGCGTCGGACGGCGGCCGGTCAACGGACGCCGGCACGGCGGGCCGTACGCGCCTGGTGGGCGGCGCAGGGCTTTGCAACTTTCATCCGCGGCCTTCGAGCATCTCCAGATAGTGGGCGTTGTACATGATCCCCAGGATGTTGCCGAACGGGTCGGTCACCGAGGCGGTGACGAAGCCGGGGCCGCGCTCCGTCACCGCCCCGTGCAGCTTGGCGCCCATCGACAGCAGTCTGCCGAGGCTCGCCGCCACGTCGTCGACGTGCCAGTAGACGACGGCCCCGGCCGGTTCGGCCGCCGGGTGCGGCGCGTGGCGCCGGTCGATGAAACCGAGCTCGTGCCGGTGGTCACCGAGGCGGAACTCGGCGTAGGCGAGCCGGCCGTCCGGCCCCCTGCGCCGGAAGTAGGCCTCCACGCCGAGCACCTCCGCGTACCACCTCGACGCCTCCTCGACGTCGTCGGCCCAGAAGCTCACAGTCGTCAGTCCACGCAACATCGGTTGCTCCTTCCGTCGATGGCGTGAACGCTAGGATGCATTGAGGAACGTACGGTTCCTCAATCGACGGGAGGCTGCTCGGCATGCTGGAAACCTCCGTACGGCTGCTGCGGCTGCTGGCGTTGCTGCAGACCCGGCCCGGCTGGCAGGGCGCCGACCTGGCGGACCGGCTCGGCGTGACCACGAGGACCGTGCGCAACGACGTCGAGCGGCTGCGCCACCTGGGATACGAGATCCGCTCGGCCACCGGCGCGGCCGGCGGATACCGGCTGGGCGCGGGGTCTTCCCTTCCCCCGCTGCTGCTCGACGACGACGAGGTCGTCGCGGTGGTCGTCGGCCTGCAGGCCGCCGCGGGCAGCACCGTGACCGGCATCGAGGAGACCTCGCTGCGCGCGCTCACCAAGCTCCAGCGGATGCTGCCGTCCCGGCTGCGCCACCGGATCGAGGCCGTGCGCGCCGCGACGGTCGCGGTGCCGGGGCATGGTCCCACGGTGGACCCGGAGACGCTGACCTCGATCGCCGCGGCCATCCGCGACCACGAGACGCTGCGGTTCGACTACCTCGACCACCGGGGGCACGAGGGGCGCCGCACCGCCGAGCCGCACCGGCTCGTCTTCACCGGGCGGCGCTGGTATCTGCTGGCCTGGGACGTCGACCGCCGCGACTGGCGGACCTTCCGCGCCGACCGGGTGCGGCCGCGCGTCCCGAACGGCCCCCGCTTCACCCCGCGCGAACCACCCGAGGGCGACGCCGCCGCCCACGTCGTACGCGGGACGGGTTCGGCCGCCTGGAAGCACCGGGCCGTCGTACGGCTGCACGCCCCGGTCGAGGTCATGGGCGCGCGGCTCACCCCCGCGGCCGGGCTGCTGCGCGCCGACGGGGCGGACGCCTGCGTGCTGGAGACCGGCGGCGACTCACTGCACAACCTGACGACCTTCCTCACCTCGCTCGACGTGCCCTTCGCCGTGCTCGGCCCGCCCGCCCTGCGCGCCCACCTGCGTACGCTCGCCGAGCGCTACCTGGCCGCGGGGGCGGATAACGTGTGAAGTCATGCCGGACGAGACGATCGCCAAGGAAGACGACATCCGGAGCGTGAACGCGTTCTGGCGGAGCCTGGGCCTGCCCGGCCTCGTCGACGTGCACACCCATTTCATGCCGCACCGCGTCCTGACCAAGGTGTGGGCCTACTTCGACTCCGCCGGGCCGCTGGTCGGCCGGGCCTGGCCCATCACCTATCGGCTGCCGGAGGACGACCGCGTCGAACGGCTCAGGGCCTTCGGCGTGCGGGCGTTCACCTCCATGCTCTATCCCCACAAGCCCGGCATGGCCGAGTGGCTGAACGACTGGGCCGCCGGCTTCGCCGCCCGGGTCCCCGGCTGCCTGCACACGGCGACGTTCTTCCCCGAGCCCGGCGCCTCGCGATACGTCGCGCGGGCGATCGAGGCGGGCGCCCGGGTGTTCAAGGCACATCTCCAGGTCGGCGCGTACGACCCGAACGACCCGCTGCTCGACGGAGTCTGGGGGCTGCTGGAGGACCACGGCATTCCGGTGGTGACGCACTGCGGGTCGGGCCCGGTTCCCGGGCCCCACACCGGGCCGGAACCGATCGCGGCCCTGCTCTCCCGGCATCCCCGGCTGCGGCTCGTGATCGCCCACATGGGCACGCCCGAGTACGCCGAGTTCCTCGCGCTGGCCCTGCGTCATCCGTCGGTCCGCCTGGACACGACGATGACCTTCACCCGCTTCACCGAGGAGACCGCGCCCTTTCCCCGGAACGCCGTGCCGCTCCTGCTGGATCTTCAGGACCGCATCCTGCTCGGCACGGACTTCCCCAACATCCCCTATCCGTACGCCGAGGCGCTGTCGGCCCTCGCCGATCTGGACCTCGGGGACGGGTGGCTGCGCGCCGTCTGCCACGACAACGCCGCCGGGGTCTTCGGCCTCGGGCCGCTCACGCCGGGGACATGACCTCGTAGAGGTTGCGCGCCGCGTCGACGAAGAACAGCCCGCGCGGGCACAGCGGATGGTCGATCCGGCCGTTCGCGGGATCGGCCGGGTCGTCGCCGTAGGGCACCCCGGCCTCCCGCAGGCGGGCCAGGATCCCGTCGAAGGTGACCGGATCCACGTCGAAGGCCAGATGCACGCCGACGGGCTCCGCCACGGTCATGAAGTCCAGGGTCAGCGTGTCGTTCACCCGTACGGGCGCGAAGTGACCGTCGCGCCCGGCGGGCGGCAGCTCCGCCAGGCCCATGACCGAGGCGAAGAAGCGGGCCGCCTCGCGGTTGTCCACGGCGGGGACGATGGTGTGGTTCAGCGTGATCGTCATGCCGCGCTCCCCCCGCTCTTGAGGGCGCCGTGCAGGAGGATGTCGACGAGTTCCTCCGGGGACGGCTCCCGGGAACGGGTGAAGAGCATCCCGAGGAAGACCGAGGCGAACTTCCCGGGTTCCAGGCGCAGCGCCGCCCGGTCGGGTTCGATCAGTTCGACGATCGCCTCCCGGGTCGCCGTCATCGAGGCCTCCCGGTTTCCCGGGGCCGGCCGGTCGCCCTCCCTGCCGCCTTCCCGGCCGCCTTCCCGGCCGCCGCGGTCTCGCTCGCGGCGATGACCGGTGCCGTGCAGGGCCCCGATCACGGTCCCCATGCGTCCCAGGTGGGCGTGCAGTGCCTCGGCCGCCTGCGTCAGCCGATCGGGCAGCGGTTCGTCGAGGGAGATCGAGGCCAGCTCGCGCAGCACGTGGCCGGGGTTCATCGCCTCGGCCAGGCACGCGTCGAGCAGTTCGTCCTTGTCGCCGAAGGCCCGGAAGACGGTGCCCTCGCCGATGCCGGCGGCCCGGGCGATCTGGCTGGTGGTGACGGCGGCGCCGTGCTCGGCGACCAGCGGAAGCGCCGCGGCGACGATCATCGCCCTGCGCTGCTCGGTGCTCATCGCCGGCGCGCGCCGGCGTGTGGGGGAATCTGTCATGCCTTCAACGGTACGGAGTGAGTGCTCACTCCGTCAATGGATTATTCACCCCGGCCGCCATGGTCGTCTCACTGGTGTCATCGGTTCGCATGGGGAGGCGGTCGCTCGGCCGCGGCCGTCGCCGCGGCGGGAACGGCCGGGAGGCGCAGGACGAAGCGGGCGCCGACGGGGCTGTCCTCGATTCTCAGGCTGCCTCCGTGGACCTCCGCGATCTGCCTGGCTATCGCCAGCCCCAGCCCCGCACCCCCCGCGTCCCTGCTGCGCGCCGCGTCCAGCCGGGTGAACCGGTCGAACACCAACTCGCGCTTGTCCCGGTCGATGCCCGGCCCGTCGTCGACGACTTCCAGCACGGCCGCGCCGGGATCCTCGCCGGGGTCGTGCCGTACGGACACGGTGATCGTCGTCTTGGCGTGCCGTTCGGCGTTGTCGAGAAGGTTGGTCAGCAGCCGAGCGAGAGACACCCTGTCGCCGACCACGACGACCCCGGGCTCGAGCGCGGATTCGACCCGCTTGGCCGGGTGACGGCGGTTGCGCAGCTCCGCGGACACGACCGTGGCCAGATCGAGCCTGCACTGCTCGCCGCGCATGCCGTGATCCAGCCGATCGAGGGTCAGCAGGTCGTGCACGATCGCCTGCAGCCGGTCGAGGCTGGGCAGGAGGACCGAACCCAGCTGGGGCACGCTGGTCTCCTCCGGTGCGAGCATGCCGTCCTCCACCTCGGCACGCATCGCGGCTATCGGGGTGCGCAGATCGTGGGAGGCGTTGGAGACGAACTGACGCTGGTGCCGCAGCGCGCTCTGCACCTGCTGCAGCGCGCCTTCCAACCGGCCCAGCGTGCGGTTGACGCTCTCGGCCATCGCCCGGATCTCGTCATCGGTGGCCGGCACCGGCACCCGGCGGCTCGGGCAGTTTCCGTTGATCTCGTCCAGCTCCACGCGAATGGCGTTGACCGGTCTGAGCGATGCCCGCACGTTCCGGTAGCCGACATAGGTGATGGCCGCGGCCAGCGCCGCCGCACTCGCCCCCACCAGCGCGGCCAGCCAGGGATCGACCCATGGCGGCACAACCGGGGAGGCGCTGTAGACCATCCATCTGTCGCCCATGCGGTGCGCCCACTGCGCCACCACGATGTTGCATTCGGCGGCGGGGAAGATGTCGCCGCACACGACGCAGCTGATGCTGTTCCTGGTGTCCGGCGGAATGAAGCGCGCCATTCTGGGCTTGCCCCGCATCTTCGTCGTCGACGCGACCACGCGGCCGGACGGGTCGACCACCTGGAGATTGCGGGACTTGTATTCGACGAGAGGGTAGGTCAGCTGTCCCCGCTCGAGCTCGACGGCCACCCGGCCACCCGCCGCCGCGACCTCCCTGGTGACGGTGTCGCTGGCGTAACGATGAACGCCCATCATGACGGACGTGGCCAGCAGCGCGCACAGCAGGATGGCCGTCGCCCCGGTGAACAGGGTGATTCGGCGCGTGATGGAGAAGCGGTCGTGCAGGCGCATCCTCCCCCCTCCTGGCCAGTGGACCACATGGGGCGGAAAGAGCCGGAAAAGAAGTGGCCGTCCGAACGCGACAGGTCGCCACGGTCCCACCCGCATCTCCGGCGGAACACCAAGGGTCGCCCGCCTCTCGTCCTCGTACGTCCAGGACGGCGGGATGGGACACGCGTAGAGGCCCGGCCGGTCGCGCGGTCGCCCGGAGAAGCAGAGAGGCCGGTCCCGCTGGGCGGAACCGGCCTCTGTCGTGGTGGAGCTATGGGGATTTGAACCCCAGACCCCTTCGATGCGAACGAAGTGCGCTACCGGACTGCGCTATAGCCCCAACGACCTCGACTAGATTAGCAAACTCTGCGGGGTGTTCGCGCCACCCGGTCAGTCTCCGGCCGCGCGGCGTCCGTCGGCGTACTGGTCGAAGACCTGAACGCGCTTGCGCGCCTCGAACTTGATGATCTCCGCCTCGCGGGCCAGCGCGGCCAGGGCGCGGCGGCGTTCCCGCTGGCGGCGCAGGTGCTCGGCCCGCGCCCGGGCGGCCTTCTCCCGCTGCTCCCGGTCCACGCGTACGGCCACGCGCAGCACGGCGAGGTAGCCGACGAGGAGCACGCCCGATGGCGCGACGGCCCACCAGGGCATCACGCGGACGGCCGCGGTGACCACGGAGGCCAGCACGAGCAGGATGCTCCACAGGAGCCGCCGCCGGCGCCGGGCGAGGATACGGGCGCGGCGGTGGGCGGCGACACGGCGGGCCCGCGCGTGCCGCTCCGCCGCGACCTGTTCCGCCGTGGCGACCTCGGCCTGGTCCGCGGTGACTGTTCCGGCGCCCGGGGCCACCTCCGCGGAGGACGCGGCCGGCGGCGTGACGACCGTGTCGGCGTCGCCGCCCTCCGCCTCACCGCCGGCGTCGTCGGAGCCGGCCTCCGGGGCCTCGGCGGAGACGGCGGCGGGCGGTTCGGACAGCGTGGACGCCTCGGCCTGCTCCTCGAACAGGTCGTCGTCGGTGTGCCGGTCCCTGCGCAGCCACATGGGCAGCAGGACGCTGAGCCACATGACGACGATGGCCAGGTAGAGGACGGCGCTACCCATGCGCCCACCTCCACACCCCCGGACGAAGGGCATGGTGAACACGTCCGTGGACCTGTGTCGGCGGAGAGGTGTTCACGTCACGCACCGTAGGACTGCGTGTCACTGGATGACGAGCATTCGGTCCGGTGTGTCGCGAGATCGTCAAAGCTCTTCATGTAATTCGATCCCGTGCGAGCGCGTGATCCTCACAGGCCACGCCCGTCACCGCGGGGACGGCCACCCGGGTCGCGGTGGACGGAGCCTGCGTGCATCCGGACGTCTCCCCTGGCGCGGTTTCACCTTTCGTCAGGCAGCATCACAGCGCACGCTGGTGATCGGTTTGCTCTTCGATTGCAGCGGGCCGGGCGAAGCGCCCGTCGCCGGCCTCCGTGGCCGGTACGCCTAGCCGGGGCTCGACTCGCTGCGGCGGGCGGCGGAGTTCATTGTGCGCCGCCACTGGACGAGCAGCCCGCGCGGCACGTCCTCGACGGTCAGCGCGTAACAGATGTGATCGCGCCATGCGCCGTCGATGTGCAGCTGACGCCGGCGGATGCCCTCCTCGCGGAACCCGAGCTTCTCCACGACCCTGCGGCTGGCGTGGTTCTCCGGCCGGATGTTGGCCTCCAGACGGTGTAAACCGGTCGTGAAGAAGCAGTGGTCGACGGCCATGGCGAGCGCGGTCGGAATGATGCCCCGCCCCGCGAGCGCGCCGTCGACCCAGTAGCCCACCTGCGCGGAGCGGGCCGACCCCCACACGATCGCCCCCACGGTGAGCTGCCCGGCGAAGCGTCCCTCGTACGTGACGACCCAGGGCATGGCCATCCCCTGGCGGGCCTCGCGGCGCAGCGTGCCGACCATCGAGACGTACGGCCCGAGGCCGGTGCGGAACAGCGGGGTCTCGGGGTTGCTCGGCTCCCAGGGACGGAGCCATTCGGCGTTGCGCAGCCGGGTGTCACGCCAGTCACGGACGTCACGCAGGCGCAGCGGCCGCAGCCCGACGGGCCCCTCGGCCATGGACGCCGGCCAGCCGCGAAGTCGATCCATTCGTCAATCATCCACCGGAACACGGTCAACGCGCCACGCGGGACGCCACCCGTCCTCAGCGCGCATGGTCGCCGCCGTGGATCTGGTCGACCACATGGGCCAGGATCGGGGCCAGCACGGCCATGCCGTCCCGTACGCCACCGGAGGAACCGGGCAGGTTGACCACCAGCGTCTTGCCCGCCTGCCCGGCGAGACCGCGGGACAGGATCGACGTCGGCACCTTCTCCCTGTTGACCTGGCGTACGGCCTCGGCGATGCCCGGGATCTCCCGGTCCAGCACCCGGGCGGTCATCTCCGGAGTGAGGTCGAGAGGCGTCACCCCGGTCCCGCCCGTGGTGACGATCACGTCGTAGCCCGCGGCGACGCCCTCGCGCAGCGCGGCCTCGACGGCGTCCCCGTCGGGGACGACCCGGGGCCCGTCCACCCGGTCGCAGCCCGCCTCCTTCAAAAGGGAGGCCAGCAGCGGCCCGGAGCGGTCCTCGTAGACGCCCGCCGACGCCCTGTTGGAGACGGTGACCACCAACGCGCGCACGCCTTACTCCTGTCCGGAACGGGTCCAGTGGCCCGTCTTGCCGCCCGTCTTCTCCTCCACCCTGACGTCGCTGATCACCGCCGCCGGGTCGACCGCCTTGACCATGTCCACCAGCGCGAGCGCCGCGACGGTGACGGCCGTGAGCGCCTCCATCTCGACGCCCGTCCTGTCGGCCGTACGGACCCGGGCGGTGATCTCCACCCCCTCGTCCACGACGGCCAGGTCGACCTTCACGCCCGTCAGGGCGATGGGGTGGCACAGCGGCACGAGGTCGGGGGTGCGCTTGGCGCCCATGATCCCGGCGATCCGCGCCACACCGAGCGCGTCGCCCTTCGGCACGTCCCCCGCGCGCAGCACGGCCACCGCCTCGGGCGACAGCAGCACCCGTCCGGTCGCGACGGAGGTCCGCGCGCTCACGTCCTTCTCCGAGACGTCCACCATCCGGGCGGCGCCCGACTCGTCGACATGGGTCAGTTTCATAGCGGTATCACCTCCACCTCACTGCCCTCGGGCAGCGAGGTCACGTCCTCGGGCACCACGATCAACGCGTTCGCCCCGGCCAGCGCCGCGAGCTGGTGCGAGCCCTGCCGGGTCACCGGCGCGACGGTATCGCCGGTCAGCACGGCCCGCAGGTACGACCGCTTGCCCGCCGGGGAGCGCACCGGGGCGGTGACGGTCGCGCGTACCGTCGCCGGCGGCCCGGCCGGGAGGCCCTGCATCACCCGCAGGGCCGGCTTCACGAAGAGGACGAACGACACGAACGACGAGACCGGATTGCCCGGCAGCGTGAAGATCGGCACCTGGTCCGGCCCCACGACGCCGAAGCCCTGCGGCATGCCCGGCTGCATGGCGACCTTCTCGAAGGTCACCGTGCCCAGCGGCGACAGGGCCTCCTTGACCGGCTCGTACGCCCCCATCGAGACGCCGCCGCTGGTGATCACGGCGTCGGCCCGCACGAGCTGGGCGTCCAGGGTGTCCAGGAACTCCTTGGGGTCGTCGGTCACCGAACCGGCCCGGAACCCCTCCGCCCCCGCCTCGCGCACGGCCGCGGTCAGCATGAAGCTGTTGGACTCCCAGATCCGCCCGGCGCCCAGCGGGGTGCCGGGCTCGGCGAGCTCGGCACCCGTGGACAGCACGACGACCCTCGGCCGGGGCCGCACCCGCACCCGGCGGCGGCCGACCCCGGCGAGGATGCCGATCTGCGCGGGCCCGATCCTGGTGCCCTCGCGGAGCACCACGTCGCCCGCCCGGACGTCCTCGCCCGCCCGCCGGATCGCGTTGCCGGGCGGGGCCGGTCTGTCGATCCGTACGCGGGCGGTGCCGCCGTCGGTCCATTCGACCGGGACGACGGCGTCGGCGCCGGTGGGCAGGGGCGCGCCGGTCATGATGCGGGTGACCAGGCCGGGCCCGAGGGCGTTCAGCCCGCCGTCGCCGGCCGCCACGTCCCCGATCACGGGCAGCGTGACGGGCGCGGCGGCCACGTCCTCGGCCCGTACGGCGTAGCCGTCCATCGCCGAGTTGTCGAACGGCGGCAGCGGGACGGGCGAGGCGACGTCCTCGGCCAGCACGGCACCGAGGGCGGCGTCGATCTCGACCTCGAGCGGCGCGAGCGGGCGCACCGCCGCGAGGATGTCGGCGAGATGGCGGTCGACCGGCTTCATCGGCTCACTGTCCGGACTTGTCGAGGAACTCCCGCAGCCACGGCAGGAACTCGGGAGCGAGGTCGTCCCGGTTCGCGGCGAACTGCACCACGGTCTGCAGATACTCCAGCTTGTTGCCGGTGTCGTAGCGACGGCCGCGGAACAGCACGCCGTGCACCGGACCGCCCTCCTCCGGGCTCGCCGAGGCCAGCGTACGCAGGGCGTCGGTGAGCTGGATCTCGCCGCCACGCCCGGGCGGGGTCCGCTCCAGCACGCCGAACACGGCCGGGTCGATCACGTAACGGCCGATGATGGCCCAGTTCGAGGGCGCCTCGTCGGCCGGGGGCTTCTCCACGAGGTCGGTGACGCGGACGACGTCGTCCTCGTCGGTCGGCTCGATGGCGGCGGCGCCGTACAGGGAGACGTGCTCGCGCGGCACCTCCATCAGCGCGACGACGCTGCCGCCGTAGGTCGCGCGCACCTCGATCATGCGCTTGAGCAGCGGATCGCGCGGGTCGATGAGGTCGTCGCCGAGCAGACAGGCGAACGGCTCGTGGCCGACGTGCTGCTTGGCGCACAGGACGGCGTGGCCCAGGCCCTTGGGCTCCCCCTGCCGCACGTAGTGCATGGTGGCGAGGTCGACGGGCTCTTTCACCTGGTTGAGCCGCTCTTCGTCGCCCTTGGCGCGAAGAGCGTCCTCAAGCTCGTACGCTACGTCGAAGTGGTCCTCGATCGAGCGCTTGTTGCGGCCGGTCACCATGAGGACGTCCAGCAGCCCGGCGGAGACGGCCTCCTCCACCACGTACTGGATGGCCGGCTTGTCGACGATGGGCAACATCTCCTTGGGGGTCGCCTTCGTCGCGGGAAGGAAGCGGGTGCCGAGACCCGCGGCGGGCACGACGGCTTTGGTCACGGGATCGAAGTCAGCCATGAGTAGACACTAACGGAGCGGTCTTTGGACAAGATGAACCTACGTCGGCGCATCCTGCGCGCCCGGTCGGAACTCGATGCCGGGACGCTGCGCGAGTCGTCGGCGTCCATCCGGGAGTTACTCCTCGACCAGCCGTGGGTGCAGATGGCGGGCCTGGTCGCCTGCTACTGGTCGACCGGCACCGAGCCGTCCACACAGGGGCTGATCCTTGCCCTGTGGAAGCACGGCGCCACGGTGATCCTGCCGGTCCAGCGCCCGGACGGCGACCTCGACTGGGCGGTGTACGACGGTCCTGACTCGCTGGCGCCCGGCCCCAATGGGATCATGGAGCCCGTGGACGTCCGGCGCGGCGTCGACGCGATCCGTACCGCCGCGCTGGTCATCGCGCCGGCCCTGGCGGTCGACCGGGTCACCGGCGTACGACTCGGCCGCGGCGGCGGCTTCTACGACCGCGCGCTCGCCCGCGTCGGGCCGAACGTGCCGACGGTGGCACTCCTGCACGAAGGCGAGCTGATGGAAGGGGTTCCGGCCGAGCCGCACGACCAGCGCGTACGCTTCGCCGCCCTCCCGAGTGGAATCGCCCGTTTGGTACAGATGTGACAAGATTGACGTAATGGACGGCGAAGGGAGCGGGTGGGTCTGAACGTCTGGCTGCTCCTGTCCGCCGTCGTCGTCATCGCGGCCATCGCGTCCGTACGGATCGCGCACCGCACCGGCCTTCCCACGCTGCTCCTCTATCTCGGCCTCGGACTGCTGCTCGGTGAGGGCGGCATCGTCGGCATCAACTTCGACAACGCCCAGACGGCCCAGCAGCTCGGCATGATCGCGCTCGCCGTCATCCTCGCCGAGGGCGGTCTCACCACCAACTGGAACCACGTACGCGACGCCGTGCCGACGGCGCTCGTGCTCGCCACGGTCGGGATCGCGGTCAGCGTCGTCGTGCTCGCGGCGGGCGTCGCCGTCCTGCTCGGCATGGAGTGGCGGATGGCGCTGCTGCTCGGCGCGTTCCTGGCGTCGACCGACGCGGCGGCCGTGTTCTCCGTGCTGAGACGGCTGCCGCTGCCGCCCCGGCTCGCCGGGATCCTGGAGGCCGAGTCGGGCTTCAACGACGCCCCGACCGTCATCCTCGTGATCATGCTGAGCGCGGGCTCGACGCTGACCCTGTCGCTGCCGCACGTCCTGCTGGACACCACCGTCGAACTGGTCATCGGCGCGGCCGTCGGCCTCGCCGTGGGCCCGGCGGGGGTGTACGCGCTGCGCCGGGTCGCCCTGCCCGCCTCCGGCCTCTACCCGATCGCGGTGCTGGCGCTCGCGTTCGTCACCTACAGCGGGGCGACTCTGCTGCACGGCAGCGGGTTCCTCGCGGTCTACCTGACGACGCTGGTCCTGGGCAACGCCAAGCTCCCCCACCGCGCCGCCACGCGCGGCTTCGCGGAGGGCGCCGCCTGGCTCGCCCAGATCGGGCTGTTCGTCATGCTCGGCATGCTCGCGGATCCGCGCGAACTGCCGGGTGTGCTCGTCCCGGCCCTGGTGTCGGGCCTGCTGCTGGTCCTGCTCGCCCGCCCGGCGTCCGTGCTGCTGTCCGCGGCGGTCGCGCGGCTCCTGCGCCTTGGTGCGCTGTCGTGGCGCGAGCAGGTGTTCCTGTCGTGGGCGGGACTGCGCGGCGCGGTGCCCATCGTGCTGGCCGCGATCCCCTGGGCCGCCGGCCTGCCGGGGGCGAAGGGACTGTTCAACGACGTCTTCATCATCGTCATCGTGTTCACGATCCTGCAGGGGCCCACGCTGCCGTACCTCGCCAAGGTGCTCGGCCTGGCGGCGGAGGGCGAGGCGCGCGACCTCGACGTGGAGGCCGCGCCGCTGGAGGAGTTGAACGCCGACCTGCTGCAGGTCCGCATTCCGTCCGGCTCGCTCATGCACGGCGTGGAGATCTTCGAGCTCCGGCTGCCCGCGAACACCATGGTCACGCTCGTCGTACGGAACGGGCAGTCGTTCGTGCCCGCGCAGACGACCCGGCTGCTGGCGGGCGACCAGCTTCTCGTGGTCACCACGGCCGCCCAGCGGGAGACGGTCGAACGCCGCCTGCGCGCCGTGAGCCGCCGCGGCAAGCTCGCCGGTTGGTACGGCGAACGCGGCAACTGAGCGGAGCTGCCGAAGGGGTCACGGGCGAAAGGGACACCCGGGGGCAATAAACATGGCTGGAGTGGCGTTTGCGCTTGTTGATTGCGTACGATTAGCAATCGACCCGGTCGAGTGCCAGTCTCAGGAGGAGCGAGTGCCTACCTACCAGTACGCCTGTACCGCTTGCGGTGAGCAGCTGGAGGCCGTCCAGAAGTTCTCTGACGACCCGCTCACGGAGTGCCCGGCCTGCCAGGGCAAGCTGCGCAAGGTCTTCTCCGCCGTTGGCATCGTGTTCAAGGGCTCCGGCTTCTACCGGACCGACAGCCGTTCGTCGAGCTCGTCGTCGACGCCGGCCTCCACCACGTCGTCGGCCTCGAAGTCGTCCGGCGACTCGGGCAAGAAGGAGGCGGCCGCCTCCACGAGCTCGTCGAGCTCGTCGAGCACCTCCTCGTCCAGCACGTCGTCGTCCGGCTCCACGGCCGCCGCCTGAGGTTATCCACAGGGGTCGGCGGGACGCGCCGGGTGTGCCGCGGCGTTCGCTAGGGTCGGCCCATGGTCAATCGCGCAGACATCGGGGTCATCGGCGGTTCGGGGTTCTACTCGCTGCTGGAGGACGCCGAAGAGATCGACGTGACGACGCCGTACGGCCCGCCGAGTGACTCGATCACCGTGGGCCGCATCGGCGAGCGGACCGTCGCGTTCGTCCCCCGGCACGGCCGCGGCCACACTTTTCCTCCCCACCGCATCCCCTATCGGGCGAACATGTGGGCGCTGCGGTCCCTCGGCGTCCGCCAGGTGCTCGCGCCCAGCGCGGTCGGGTCCTTGCGCCCGGAGATCGGCCCGGGCGCCCTCGTGATCCCCGACCAGCTCGTGGACCGCACCCAGGGCCGCGAGCAGACCTATTACGACATGGGCGGGGCCGTCCACGTCTCGTTCTCCGACCCCTACTGCCCCTCGGGCCGGGCGGCCGCCGTCGCCACGGCGCGCGAGACGGGCTGGGACACGGTCGACGGCGGCACCCTGGTCGTGGTCCAGGGGCCCCGCTTCTCCACCCGGGCCGAGTCGAAGTGGTTCTCGGGCGCGGGGTGGTCGATCATCGGCATGACCGGGCACCCCGAGGCCGTCCTCGCCCGTGAGCTCGCCCTCTGCTACACGACGCTCGCCCTCGTGACCGACCACGACGCCGGCGTCGAGGCCGGTGAGGGGGTCACCCACGAGGAGGTCCTGGCCTTCTTCGCCGCCAACGTCGAGCGGATGCGCGCTCTGGTCGCCCAGGTCGTCGAGGCCCTGCCGGAGCAGCGTGGCTGCCCCTGCGGCAGCGCGCTCGACGGCGTCGAACTGCCGATCGAGCTCCCCTGAGACCACCGATGCGTGCCATGACCCGTGATCGGCGGCGACACACCGCACGCCGAGCGCCCCTGACGGTTCCCGCCGACGGAACAGGCGACCGTCCGGGGCATGAAGCCCGGTCCCGGGCGGTGGCGAGGACGCCGTGCGAGGCCTGAGGCGCCTGGCGGGGCGCCGTCGCCGTCCGATCGCCGCCGTCCTCGCCGGTGCGGCGGTGGCCTGCGTGCTGCTGGCCGTCCGGACCCCTGACGGCGTGGAGGTCCTCGCCGCCGCCCGAGACCTTCCCGGAGGCCGGCTCGCCTCCTCCGACGTCATGGTCGTACGGCTGCCGCCCGACGCGGTGCCCGCCGGGGCATACGCGCCCGGCACGCCGGTGACGGGCCGCGTCGTCGCCGGTGCGCTGCGCCGGGGCGAGCCGCTCACCGACGCGCGGCTGCTCGGCCCCGGCCTGTTCCGCCGGGTCCTGGCCGTGGGGACGGCGCAGGGACAGGAGCCCGGCGCACAGACGTCCGGCGGGCAGGTGGCTGAGGGCGCGGTCGGCGGTGCTCCGGACGCCGAGGGGAAGGCGGCGCAGGTCACGGAGCCCGAAGCCGCGGGACCCATTGAGTCTCAGCCCGCGGGGACGCAGGTCACGGGGGCGGGATTGGTCGCGACGCCGATCCGGATCGCCGATCCCGACGCCGCCCGGCTGCTGTTCCCGGGTGACGTCATCGATGTCCTCGCGGCCTTCGAGGACGGGCCCTTCCAGGCCCGGACCGTCGCCCAGGAGGTGCGGGTGATCGCCCGGCCACCGGGCCGTACGGACGGCGGCGCGCTGCTCGTGCTGGCCACGACCCCCGGCCAGGCCGCGCAACTCGCCCAGGCCCAGGCGCAGGGCAGGCTGTTCGTCGCCATCCACCCGCGCTGAGGGAACAGCGCGGGGGCCCGGGAGGCTCAACCGACCAGGAGCGTCGCGATGGCGGGGCCGAACGCGGCCCCGAGCAGGTAGGCGAGGTTGAACAGGCCCATCGCCGCCGGCCGTTCCGATGCGGGCACGGCAGCGGCGGCGCGGGCGGCGTACGCCCCCTGCCCGGAGGCGGCGGCGACCGAGGCGAGCGCCTGGGCGGCGAGCAACGCACCCGGCCCGCGGCCCAGCACGGCCAGCACCCCGCCCGCCGCGCTCAGCACAGGGAACACCACCGCCGCCACGCCGAACGAACCGCGGGCGGTGGCCGCGATCACCGGATAGGACGCGAGCCCGCCGAACAGCAACGGCCAGGTGATGGCCAGGCCGACCTGCCCGCGGCTCCAGCCCGAGTGCTCGGCGAGCAGCGGCGGCAACGCGTAGATCATCCCGAAGTTGACCACCGCCAGCAGGAACGCCAGCCCTGCCGAGACCAGGAACACCGGGGCGCGTAGGACCGCCGTCGGCACGAACCCGTCCGGCCGGGCGCGCAACCGCAGCGCCAGCAGCACCCCGGCCGCGACCGCCGCGCCACTCGCGGCCTGCCACGCGTGCGGCAGGACCACCAGAGCCGTCACCAGCGCCGTCACCAGCACCGCGCCGACGAGGTCGAACGGCATGGCCGACAGCGGGGTCACGGGCCGTCCGCGCAGGACGAACGGCACAGAGAGCAGGCTGAGTGCGGGCAGCGCCAGTGTGGCCCGCCAGCCGAGCAGGCCCGCGACCACGTCACCGGTGAGCGGGGCGGCGGCCCCGATCGTCGCGAGCGACGCCGTGACCAGCCCCATCACGCGGGCCGAGCCGGCGAGGCTCATCGCGATCGTGGTGAGCCCGGCGGCGCCGAGGCCCTGGATCGCGCTCCCGGCGACCAGCAGGGGCAGCGCCGGGGCCACGACCGTCAGGGCCGCGCCCAGCAGGACGAGTGCGGCACCGGTGAGCAGCGCCGCGGGGGTCCCCCGGCGGCGCTGCAGACCGGCCATCAGCGGTGTGCCCACCGCGATGGCCCATCCGAAGGCCGTGACGATGAAGGTCGCCGCGTCCACCGTCGTGCCGAGGTCCCGGGCCGTGTCCGCGAGCACCAGGGCCGACCCGGCGATCCCGAAGGACATCGGTCCGGCCAGCAGCGCCAGCCACACCCCCGGCACCCCTCGCGCCGCGCCGCGCGCGTCCGCGCCGCGGTCGCCCTCCGGGTCCCGCGTCCGCGCGACGGCCGGGTCCTGCCCCCCGCTCATCGGGCGGCCCCCACCGGCAGCGCCGGATAGTCGGTGTAGCCGCGGTGGTCGCCGCCGTAGTAGGTGGCCGGGTCGGCCTCGTTGTACGGCCCGCCGGCCGCGACGCGTACGTGCAGGTCGGGATTGGCCAGCCAGAGCCGGCCGAAGGCGATCGCGTCGGCCAGGCCGGAGCGCAGCGCCTCGACGCCGTCGTCGACGGTCGCCGCCTCCTCTCCGCCGTACGGGTGCGGGTTGAGCACGAGCGCGCCCGGCCACTCGGTGCGCAGCGCCTTGGTGAGGGCGCGCGTGCCGTTCTCGGAGACGTGCAGGTAGGCCAGGCCGTACGGGGCCAGCGCACGAGCCAGCTCGGGATAGAGCGAGTCGGGGTCGCTCTCGTCGATTCCGTTGTAGGTGATGCCGGGCGAGATGCGGATTCCCGTGCGGGCCGGGCCGATGGCGTCGGCGACCGCCTGCACGACCTCGACGGCGAAGCGGATGCGCCCCTCGACGGACCCGCCGTAGGCGTCGGTGCGCCGATTGGTGTTGTCCGACAGGAACTGGTGGACGAGGTAGCCGCTCGCCCCGTGCACCTCGACACCGTCGAAGCCCGCGTCCATGGCGTACCTGGCCGCGACGGCGAACTCCTCGATGACCCGGGCGATGTCCGCCGTGGTCATCTGCCGTGGCGTCGGCAGGTCGAGCAGACCCGTGGGCGTGTAGAGCCGCTCGCTGTCGCACCGGATCGGCGACGGCGCCAAGGGGAGATCGCCGTCCGGATACAGGTAGGGGTGGCCCATCCGGCCCGCGTGCATGAGCTGGACGAAGATGCGGCCGCCACGCCGGTGCACCTCGTCCGTGACCAGCCGCCAGGCGGCTGCCTGCTCAGGCGTGTGCAGGCCGGGCGTGTCGATGTAGCCCTGGCCCAGCACGCAGGGCTGGGTGCTCTCGGCGATGACGAGCCCGGCTCCCGCGCGCTGGCCGTAGTAGTCCGCCGTGAGGGCGTTCACCAGGCCGTTCCGCGCGCGGTTGCGGGTCATCGGAGCCATGACCAGACGGTTGGGCAGGTCAAGCGTGCCCAGGGTCGTCGGCTCCAGCAGTTCGCTCATGTCGTCCTCCCCACTTCAGGTGAGCGTCTGTGCCGGTCCGACGGTACGAGCGGGCGGTTACGGGCCGAATCGGTAAGGTTTCGGTACTGCGGTACGGGTGTCAGATGTACGTACCTACCGAGCGGGGGCGCTGTGCTGTACGGGAGGGCGGATGAGCAGGCCGCGATCCGAGCCCTCGTGGACGCGGCGCGCACCGGCCGCAGCGGCGGCCTCGTCCTGCGGGGCGAGAGTGGGATAGGCAAGTCCGCGCTCCTGTCCTGGGCCGCCGGTTACGCGGAGGAGACCGGGCTCCGGACATTGCGGGTCACGGGTCTCGAGGCCGAGGCCGACCTGGCCTTCGCCGGTCTGGTGCAGCTCCTGTGGCCGGTCCAGGATCGGATCGGCGTCCTGCCCCGGCCACAGGCCGACGCGCTGCGGGCGGTGCTGGCGCCGCCGCAGGACGGGCAGCAGGGCGGACCCGACCGGTTTCTGACTGGGCTGGCCGTGCTGACCCTCCTCGCCGAGGTGGCCGTCGACGGTCCGTTGCTCTGCCTGGTGGACGACGCGCACTGGCTGGACCAGGCGAGCGCCGACGCGTTGCGCTTCGCCGCCCGCCGGCTGAACGCCGAAGGGGTGGCCATCCTGTTCGGCGCGAGGGAGGAGGGCTTCGCGGCCACCGGCCTCCCCGAGCTGCGGCCGTCGCGTCTGTCGCCGCAGGACGCGGCCCTGCTGCTGGCCGACCGGAAACTCGCGCCGAGCAGCCGTGAGCAGGTGATCGAGGAGTCGGCGGGCAACCCGCTGGCGCTCATCGAGTTCGCCGCGGCGCGGCGGAGCCACCACTTCGCCGCCGGGCCCATGCCCGTCTCCGATCGGGTGCTCGCCTCGTTCCGGTCGCGGATCGCGCTGCTGCCCGAGAGGACCCGCCTGATGATGCTCACGGCCGCCGCCGAGGGGCGCGGGCACCTGCCGACGCTGCTGGGGGCGGCCGGCGCGCTGGATGTGGGGCTGGAGGATCTGGCGGAGGCCGAGCAGGCCGGGCTGGTCGACGTGACCGCCAACGTCGTGACCTTCCGCCACCCCCTGATCGCCACCGCCGCCTACCACGGTGCGGCGCTGGCACGGCGGATCGCGGTGCACGAGGCGCTGGCGGGCGCGGCCACGGACGACGACTGCCGGGCCAGGCACCTCGCCGCGGCGACCACGAAGACGGACGAGCGGGTCGCGGAGGTGATCGCCCGCGCGGCCGAGCGCGCCCGTGCCCGCACCGCCTACGCCGCCGCGGCGGGCCTGTACGAGCAGGCCGCGCGGCTCACCCCGCACCCGCGATCACGAGCCGGGCGGTTGGGTGAGGCGGCGTGGCTGGCACTGTCCGCCGGGCACCCCAAGCAGGCCGCCGACCTCGTTGACCAGGCCGAGCGTCTGGTCGACGACCCGGGGTCGCTGGCCGGGCTGGCGCCGGTGCGGGCGGCCGTGGAGTTCGAGGTGGGCGAGCGGCGGCTGGCGGCCCGCGTGCTGGTCGAGCGCTCGGCGCACGCGGACCCGGAGCAGGCCGCGCCGATGCTGCGCACCAGCGCGGGGTACGGCTGGTTCTACGGCGACCGGGATGCGATCCTCGCCGCGGCGGAACGGCTGCGCGAGCTGGGGTTGCGCGACCCGATGGTGGCGGGGATGGCGGCTCTCGTACAGGACGACTACGCGTGTGGGCTGCCTCTGCTCACCGAGTTCGTGGCCGGCACGCCACGACCGGCGCCGGACTTCCCGGCCGGTACGGCCCGGCCGGGCGCCGCGCCGGGTTCCGCCGCGTGGGCGGGGCACCCGGCGGGCGGACTGACGATGGCGTGGGGTGCCTTCTGCGCGATGATCATCGGGGACGACACGGCCTCGGCCGAGCTGGCCGAGGCCGAGGTCGGCCGGTGTCGCCGGCATGGGCTCGTCGGCGCGCTGCCACAGGTGCTGCAGGACCTGGCGGGCGTGCAGGTGCAGGCCGGACTGCACCGCGATGCCGAGATGTCCGTCGCGGAGGCCGTCCGGCTGGTCCACGACATCGGACTGGAGCAGCGGGTGCCCCGGCTCAACTCGGTGCTGGCGCGGGTCGCCGCGATCGAGGGCGACGAGGAGCGTTGCGTGCGGTTGGCCAGTCAGGAGCTCGACACCGGGGGCATGGCCGGTGTCGCGGCGCTGAGCCTGCTCGATCTCGGGCTGGGCCGTCACGCAGCGGCTCTCGATCGGCTGGAGGCCGCCGTACGCGGTCCGTTGCGGCACGCGTCCGGGCTGGTCGCGGCAGGTGCCGACCAGGTGGAGGCGGCCGTACGGCTGGGTGAGCCCGAGCGGGCGGCCGAACCGCTGCGCCGCATCGAGGCATGGGCGCGGGCCGGCGGGCAGCGCTGGGCAGAGGCGGTGAGCGCGCGCTGCCGCGCCCTGCTGAGCGACGACGAGACCGACTACCTGCGCGCTCTGACGGCGCACGAGGGGTCAGGGCGGCCGTTCGAGCGGGCCCGCACCGAGCTGCTGTACGGAGAGTGGCTGCGGCGGGCCAGGCGACGCAGTGACGCACGGGTGCCGCTGCGCTCGGCGCTGGCCGTCTTCGAGCGCCTGCGCGCCGCGCCGTGGGTCCAGCGGGCACGGGCCGAGCTGCACGCGACCGGCGAGGTCCTCCTGCCGGCGGAACCCACGGCCGTCGATCCGGTGGAGCGGCTCACCGCGCAGGAGCTTCAGGTGGTCCGGCTGGCGGCGGACGGCGGCACCAGCAGGGAGATCGCGGCACAACTGTTCCTGAGCCCGCGGACCGTCGAGCACCATCTGTACCGCGCCTTCCGGAAGCTCGGCATCCGCTCCCGCCGCGAACTCGCCCGGCTCGGCCTCTCCAGTCGGCGCTGACCGCGGAACAGGGTCAGGTGGTGCTGGCCGGAGCCTGCCGCCAGGCCCGCTGGTCACGCGTGACCTGCCGGAGCATCTCCATGAACGCGGCGTAGCGCTCGGCGCCGAGGGTCCGTTCATGCCGTTCCTCGATGGCGGCGAGGATGGCGCGAGCTTTGGTGATCTCGTCGATGCCGTGCTCGGTGGGGACGATGAGCTTGGCCCGGCGATCGGCGGGATCGGGTTCGCGGGTGACGTAGCCGAGCCTGACGAGCTCGTCGAGGATCGTGCCGATGATCTGCTTGTGCTGACCCGACCGCGCCGCGAGGTCCGTCGCGCGAACGCCCTCCGGATCGAGGAACGCCAGAACCGTCCCGTGCCGCGGGCGCACGTCGGGGTGCCCCTGCTCGGCGAGCGTCTCGAACAGCTCCTCCTGCAGGGCACGTATCAACTGGCCGGCCAGCACACCGATGTCCCCCACGGTCCACCGTCTTTCATTTAGTCACGATCATTGACTGTCAACAATCGTGATTATAGTATGGACTCCGGAACACGGCACACCCCCATCCCCCTGGAGTGCTCATGCTGTTCGTCAACCTGCCGGTCAAGGACCTCGCCGCCTCCCGGCGGTTCTTCACCGCACTCGGATTCGCCTTCAACGACCAGTTCGCCGACGAGAAGATGGAGGCGATGATCATCGGTCCGGAGACCTTCGCGATGCTGCTGACCGAGGAATACTTCGCGACCTACACCGACAAGAAGATCGCCGACACCGGTGAGGTGACGGAGGCCATCTTCGCCCTCGGCGTGGAGAGCCGCCGGCGTGTCGACGAGCTCGCCGAGGCCGCCGCGGCCAACGGCGGCGCTCTGTCCGGCGAGACGAAGGACTTCGGCTTCGTCTACACCCGGGCGTTCACCGACCCCGACGGCCACCTCTGGGAGGCCACCCACATGAACTTCGCCGCGACGCAGTGAGGGAGCCGCGACCATGACCACCAACGAGATCGACGCCTACGTCGAGACGAAGCTCGACCCGAAGTACCGCGAGATCGTGGCGGCCCTGCGCCGGCTTGTCGCCGAAGAGGCCCCCGCGGCCGTCGAATGCCTCACGTACGGCTCGCCCGCCTGGCGAGGCGACAAGATCCTCGCCGTCATCAGCCAGAGCAAGACCCACCTCACCTTCGCCTTCGAGCGGGGCGCCGAGATGACCGACCCGCACGGCCTCCTCGAAGGGGTCGGCAAGAAGACCCGCCACGTCAAGATCAAGACGATGGACGGGATGAACGAGGCCGCGCTGCGCGACTACATCGGCCAGGCCGTACGCCTCGACGCGAGCTGAAGCCGTTCTCCTTGACCGTGGAAGCCTTCGACGGGCCCGTCTTCGTCCAGCCGCCGGGGCCCGTCAGAGGAGCGAGCCGAGCTTGGGGTCGTACTCCCAGTGCCAGGGCTCGAACGGGCTGCTGTAAGCCCAGTCGGGGTGGAACCAGCCGAACCGCTTGCCGTTGGCCTCCAGCCAGTTGAACTGCGCCGAACGGAAGTTCTGCACGCCGCCGCACAGGTCGACGGCGAGCCCCAGCCCGTGATTGCTCTTGCCGGGAGTGGCCGCGAAACCGGGCCGCCGGTAGTAGACCGACTGCTGCTCGCTGAGGCTGCGATAGCTGTCGGAGATGCACATCGAGGTGCCGAACCGCTTCTTGTAGGCGATGTTGAGATCGGCGAAGGCGATCGCCGCGTCCGCCCGCAGCGTCTCTCCGTTCTGCGGCAGCGGGCACAGGATGTTCTTGGGCAGCAGGCCGTTCGGGTACTGCTCCGCCTGGGTGATCCTGGTGGGGTCGCATCCCCCCGCCCCCTGCGTCCCGTCGCCGATCTTCACACCGAGCTTGATCAGTGCTTTGGTCAGCGATCGCACCAGGGTGGACGAGCGCTTGCGCAGAGCGGCCACCTGGGCGCTCAGCTGCGCCTCCTGCAGGAGGCTCGCCGCCCGGAGCTCCTGGGCCTCCTGCGCGAGCTGCTGCTGCCGCTCCAGCAACTTGATCGCGTCGCCGAGCACGTTGTTGCGCCCGGCGACCAGGTGATCGAGGTCGGCGATCCTCCGAAGGGTGTCCGTGCCGTTTCCCACCCGGAAGAACGGGCTGAGCCCGTCGACGGACGGGTCCTGATACAGCGACGACGCCAGGTCGGACAGCGGCTTGCGCATCTTGTTGAGCTCCGCCGTGGCCTGCTGGAGGCTCTCGAGCTTCGTCACCAGCTGTTTCTCCACGGCGCCGAACTTCTTCTGGCGCGCCACCAGGGCCCTGTTCGCGTCCTCGATGGACTTGTACGCCTTCTGGGCCTCACGCCGCAGCTCGGTCAGCGAGGTGGGCTCCTTGCCGAGCTCGCCGGCCCAGGCGGTCGCGGTCGTCGATTCCGGCGCGGTGGTCGTGGCGCCTGCCGAGGCGGCCTCGGCCATGCCGTACGGCGCGCAGACGGCCAGCGAAGTCATCGCCGTGACGACCGCGATCAGCCTGGCTGATCGAGGAGATGACACGATCGACTCCCCCGTTTGCGAACTCGTGACCTGGGTCAGGGACGCACGTTACTACAGCGCCCTGTGTGTCCGAGCCCCGGTTCGCACAAGCGCTATCGACCGGTCACGTCGCATTTGCGCGTTTCCAGCTCATCGCCCGCCTTCGGAATGAGCCTCCTGCTCCCGGCAGAGCTCCCACAGCCATGTGTCCCGCCACTCGGGCGCGCACCTGAAGGTCGTCTCCTCGCGAGATTCCGGCTTCGCCTCCGCCGGACGCCGCACCGCCGGGGCAGCCCTGGGGACGACCTCACGGATGGGCCGGACGATCGGAAGGATCCGTACGAACCCCTCGTAAAGACGCGCCGGCCCAGTCGGCTCGGGCACCGGAGTCGGATCCAGCAAGGGCTCGCGGACCGCCCCCGCCATCGGGACCACGGCGATTCTTCGGGCCTCCGCAGTGTCCCCGGCGGGCGGCACACTCGGCCCCACGCCACGCGCCCGGCCTTCCACGATCGCGGCGGGCGCTCCGGCACTCCCTTCACGCGCCGTCCCGGCCGGTTCCGTCCCTATGGTCGCACCCGGCGCGAAATCGCCCCGGGCGCGTTCCCCGTAGCCGGTGAAGTCGGCCATGAGCATGCCCGAGGCCAGGAACGCCGGCACGAGCAACGCCACGACGAGCACCACCGATCGCAGCCCACGCGCGGCTCCACGTCGCGTTACGGTCACGGCCAGCGACGGTAACCGCCCCGCCTACTCCGCCGTACGGCGACTTGCCATGCCTTTACCGCAGGTCAGCCCGCCGGTGACCGGGGAACTCGAAACGACACCCCCGGTGGAGGCGCGAGCGGGCCCAACCTTTCGCTAGGCTTACTGATGCACATCATGCCTCCGTAGCTCAGGGGATAGAGCACCGCTCTCCTAAAGCGGGTGCCGCAGGTTCGAATCCTGCCGGGGGCACCTAGTTGACCTTGTTGTATGCCGTCCGACCTGGAGGTTCTCTCCGGGTGCGGCTTCCGCCCGTGTGCAGCCGTAGGCCACCGCGAGCAGCCCTGAATCACCGTTCACGGAATATGCACGGGATGATCTTTGGGCTGTTCGGCCAGGTCAACGCAGACAGTGGTGGCGTTCTCCGGTCAGGTCTCGCATCAGTCGTCAGCGGCCACGAGCAGCGAGAGGACGCCGGCCGTGCGGTCGATGAGGATCAGTTCGTGGAAGTCGGTATGGACTCCGCCCCAGTCATGGAAGGCTTCGTGGCCGAGGTCTTCAAGCTGATATCGGCTCGTCGCCGCCGTGAGCAATGAGTAGACCTCTTGTTCCAGGAGGGCGGTCAGGGCAGGGGGAAGCACCCCGAACTGTTCGGCCCAGCCGCGAAGGAGTTCGTTCGCGTGCTCCTCATTGATCTGGACATATCGGGCTGGGGTGATGTGCTGCAGCCAGTAGGGCCCATGCCGCAGTCCTTCGGCCTCTATGCCTCCCCCTGCGTAGTCGTCGCGAAAGGCCACATGGCCGGTTAACGCCGTCAACAACCAGTCGTCGCCGGGATCAGAGCGAGGCAGATCAAACCGCTTGACGTCGACCCATCGGAACGCATGCCCGGTTGGGGAGTCGAAGTGGAAGTCACGAAAGTTGATGAAGGTCTGATCCCGGTAGGCGAGGGTTTCCGACACCTCTCAACGATAAAAGCGGCCGGGGCAACGACCCGACCGCTTGTCTTGAGACCAGTAGGGCGGAACCTTACAGCTCCAGGGCTTTAGTGATCTGCCCGTTGGCGCGAGCCCGTTGCCCCTCGATGCACTTCGCATAGACGCGTAGGAGCACGTCAACGCCGTGCCCTGCACGCTGGGCGACCTCAGTTGGCGGGACGCCCGCGTTGAGCCACAAGGAGACCGCCGCATGCCGGAGGTCGTATGGGCGAGCCGCCAACGGCGACGCGACCTGTTCAACGGTGAAGGCCAGCCGCCGAGCCTCCTGCCAGACGGCGGAGTACGCCGACGAGGAGAACGGCCGACCCTTGCTCGTTCGGAAGAGCCTGCCGTCCTTCGCTGTGCCGTACGTCTCGATGTGCTCGCGAAGGATCGCGACGAGGACCTGAGGGATCGGAATTTCGCGGGTGTCGTCCTTGGCCCGGTGTTTTAGGCCGCGTTCATCGTGGGTCTCCCCCGAGTTCGTCCACCGCTTGTTCGCCTGTGGCCGCGCCTTCTCCAGCGTGATCAGGCCCCACCCCTCGGCGGGGAGATCGCAGTTCTGTTGGCACAGCCCCGAAGCCTCCTCCGGGCGGAGGGCGGCGTAGTACACGCAGGCGAACATGGCCATCATCCGAGGGCCGCGCGTACGGCCCACCTGGGTCACCGCGTCCAGCAACGCCCGCGCTTGAGCCGGATTTACCACCGTTCGAGGGTCGACGGCCCCGGCGGCTTTCGGAGGTTTCCACTTCACCGCATGCAGCGGGTTTGCGGGCAGCTTCTTGAGCTCCACCGCGGATTCCATCATGTGATGGAGCACGGCCCGCTTGCGCCGTACGGTATTGGCCGCCGCCGGCTCGCCGTCGAAGCGGAGGGCGATGGCGTCGAGGGCCGAGCGGATCACGGCCGGCTCCATCAGGTCAACGAGGGGCAAAGACGCCGCTTCCAGCCAGGCGAGCGCCGCCTTGTGTTCCGGCCGCAGCTCTCCACGCCGCTTGTCCGGCAGGAAGGCGTACTCCCGCAGCACCGCGCGGAGGTCCTCGTCCTCCGGCCTGCCCTTCAGATCCTTGACGAGAGCGGGGACGAGAGACAGCAGGGCGTACGTCATCGTCTCGCGAGTCCGGGCCGCCGAGTGGACCCAGCGGGCCGCCATGTATGACCGAGCGAAGTCGAAGAATGTCGGCCCGGTATCGGCTGGCTTGGCCATCGACTCGGGAAGCCCCGTACTCAGGTCGAAAGCCTCGCCCCGCTTGGCCGCCTGCCGCAGATCGGACACAAAGTTCTCGGCGAGTGCCTTCGTACGGAAGGTCTTGGACTTCTCCTTGGGGCCGACCTTCCACCGCGTAACGTACGAAGGCGTCTTGCTGGAGGCGTTGCGACGGATGTCCCAGAACTTCACGTCATAACTGGTGCTCACGCGGCCTCCTGAAGTGAGGCCAGCCAGGCTGTGAGGTCGCTGCGCCAGACGCGGAGTTCGCCGTTGGGAAGCTTGATGCACTTGGGCGCGTGACCGAGTTCGCGCCAGCGGTAGAAGGTCCGGCGGGAGACGCCGCCCAGCTCGGCGAGGACCTCGGGCACCGTCAAGAGTTCGTCGCGCCGGGTCATCGGGCATCGCCCCCATCCGGTGGCGACGATTGCGGCAAGGGCACGCCCGCAAGTCCGGCGACGAGTGCGTCTCCCGGGGAGTAGCCCTTTCCGGCGTACTCCCATTCGCTGATCACAAGGACGGTGTCTTCGTCGAGGAGGGGCAGGCGGCCGGTGGTGACGTCTTCGTCTCGGGCGTGGTTTTGGCGGTCGGCGCGGATGTCTCCGAGGGTGGTGGAGTAACGGCGGGATCGGGTGGAGAAGTGGCCGCGGAAGCCCAGCATGTGCGCCCACTGGGTGACCCGAAGTTCGGCCAACTCCTCAAAGGCACCGAGGCGAAGGCATTCGGCGATGAGTCGCCGGGCGTGGTCGCGGACGGGCAAGGCGGTCAGGTCCTCGCCGGGAACGATGCGCCGGTCGATGGTGCCGACGCATTCGGCGGCCTTCGTGGCGTACTTGGCCACGTACCCGGCTACGGCCTGGTCGGTCAGCTCGCCGTCGATTTTGATCGGGCGGGCGTCGAGCTGCGTACCCCATCGGAGTACGCGTTCCGGTTGGCCGACGCACGCGGGCACCTTAGCCGTGACCACTGAGGTGGCGTGCTCTACGGCCTGCCTCAGCAGGTCGAGCGTCGCCCAGGCCGGGGGCGGGGAGATGGGTCCGGCCGGGCCGTCCAGGCGGATCACGGCGTGCAGGTGGACGACGCCGCGTCGCTGGTACTCAGCCACCTTGGCGAAGGAGACGACGAGCTGGTCGCGCATGTCGCGGAGGGTCAGGCCGCCGAGCTTGGCCAGGTGCCGGCGAAGGGCGTCGGCGAAGCGTTTCCACAGCAGCGGCGCGACCGCGTTGAACAGGACCGAGCCGGTGTAGTCGTAGCAGTCGGGGCACAGCGGCTCGCCGAGGCGGTCATCGTCGGCCCCGTGCCGGGCTGTGCAGGACAGGAGTCGCCCGTGCGGGCAGGTCTCGGCGTCGCGTCGAGGGTGGCAGGGCAGGACGCTCCCGTTGTGCTGCCTGCGGGTGTGGACCGGGCCGAATGACGGCGCGGTGAGCGTGACGAACAGACACGGGTGCGCGGTCACTGTGTCGGGGACGCCCTTACCGCCGACGAGTCCGGCCCGGATGAGGTGATAGGTGTCGGCCCGGTAGGTCTCGGCGCAGGCCGGGCAGCGGGAGGCGCGGCGGGTCTTGCACGGCACGCGAAGGACGCCGTCGGGTTCGAGACGGGTGCTGTAGCGGTGCAGCAGGGTCCCGGTAGCCCTGTCCCAGTGTTCGACCTTGCCACGCAGGTGGATCGGCTGTCGACAGCCGCCCGTGTGGCGGATCTGGAAGGCGAAGCGGGAGCAGTTGGGGTCGTTGAGTCGGGCGATGGCACCGCGGATGGCGTGCGCGTTGGCGGATGTTACGGGCAAGATGGAGACCTCCTTTCGCTCGATGGGTGGAGGGATGGCCCCCGACCTGGCAGGCGTCTTGGCGGATGTACGGCCAGGCCGGGGGCGCGGACGGATCAGCAGAAGCCGAGCCCGTCACAGTGGCGGCAGGTCTCGCCGTAGGAGTCGAGACCGCCTCCACCGCAGTGGCAGCACTGCCACCGCTGAGGCCTGATCGGCACAGGTTTCGTGGTCGGTGCCTGTTCGGTGTCGGGCATAGGTGTCACCTCCTTTCGTGGTCAGGCGGCCTGCGCCGCGTTCTGGTCGGGGATGGGGTCGGGCTGGATGCAGCCCTCGTAGCTGCGTTCGGCTTCGTACTGGGCGCGGCGGGCGGCCAGGATGGCCACGGCCCGGTACTCCACAGGGCCGAAGCAGATCGAGGCGGCGTAGTGGCCGGCCTCGCGCTCGCGCGGGTCGATCGACGTGCCGAGCAGTTCGGCGATGTGGTCGACCTCGGTGCACATGTCTGCGTCCGTGGCGCGGTGCGGGAAGTGCAGGACGTTGACAGTGCGTGGGACGGGAACGGCCGGGTTGGCGTCCAGGAAGTCGGCCAGGGCGCGGAGCCCGGCAATGAGCGCGGGCCGGTAGTCGTCGTTGGTCATGCGGTGATCTCCTTTCGTCAGGCGGGTTCGGATGCGGTTCGCAGGGTGCGCAGCAGGTCGGAGGCGAGCTGGTTGGACACACCGAGGCGGGCGCGCAGCAGGTCGCGGGTGATCGGTTTGCCGTGCTTGGCCTGGTGTTCGTCGGCCACGCGGCGGGCGTAGTCGACCAGGGCCGGGGACGGTCCCGGCTCGCCGTCCTGCGCGGCGGGGACGAGCGCCGGAGCGGGGGACGGCGAGGACGGGACGGCGTCGACGGTCAGGGCGGGCGCGGACGGATCAGTACGAGGGGCGGCGGCACGGCGTTCGAGCATCGAGACGGCGATGAGGAACGCCCCGGCGGGGGTGGCCGCCGTCAGCCAGCCCCACACGGTCGGTTCGGCTTGGTGCAGGTTGGCGGCCAGGGACAACACGATCCCGCTGGCTAGGACGAGCGTCGGCCAGGACACCCACCCGTTGCGTTGCCGTCCGGTCTTCTTGTCGCGCTGCCGTTCTCGGGCGGCCATGACGCAGGTGAGGTCGACGCAGACGGCCACGGCCCACGACATCCAGCCGGTCTGTCCGTGGTCGGTGGCGGTCTCGCGGATGTGGGTGAACGATCCGGCACCCGCGATGGCGGCCAGGACGAGAACCGGCCCGGTGTCGAGAAGCCATGAGGCGAGGCGTCGCATCGTTACCCCCTTTCGTGATCAGGCGGACAACAACTCGGACAGCGCGACCTCATCAAGGCCGGTGACGCGGCCGGGCTGGGCGATCTCGGACCACGTGGGAGTGAGCCGGGACCAGTGCCGGGCGGTGTGTTCTGCGGTCTGCTCGGAGACGTGGAAGGAGCGGGCGCGGTACCACTGGCCGTCCTGGCTGGCGACGATCGCGACGCCGGGCGTTTCGGCGGGGATCGCGCGAGCGGAGACCAGGGCGGCGGGGTCGAGGTCGCCGAGCGTCATGGTCGCGGTCTCGGGGTCGTTGACCCGGTGGCAGATCCGCCCTGAGCACTGGGCGCGTAGGGCGGTGACGCCGGGGCCGAGGTCGGAGCCGATTCGCTGGCCGGAGCAGAACAGGTAGATGCCGAACGCCCGCCCGAGCTGGGCGATGCGCAGCAGCGCGGTCGAGGTGTGGGCGATCTCGTCTTTCTCGGACTTGTCGGCCATCAGGTACAGCTCGGCCAGCTCGTCGACCAGCACCACGACCGGGACTGGTCGCACGCCGGGCGGTAGTTGCCAGATGTTGCGCGCGCCGGCCGTACGGCACAGCCCCATTCGGTCGACCATGAGTGCCACCAGGTCATCCAGCAGGGTCACGCTCTCGGCCCGCGTGGTCGCCAGGGCCGACAGGCGTGGTGCGTACGGGGTGAACTCGACGCCGCCTTTGAGATCGATGCCGACCAGGGCGACCGGTTGCGGAGCGAGCCCAACCAGCAGGGCGTTGGCGAGGTTGGACTTGCCCGATTGGGTGGCACCCGCGTTGATCCAGTGCGGCACCGTGCGGAAGTCGATCGTCCACAGCCCCCCGGTCTCCAGCCGCCCGACGTGGACGGTGAGGAGCTCGCCGGAGGCTGGGAGGTGGTCGAGCCGGACGAGCGGGTCCCGCACGGTGGCGGCCAGGACCACACGGCCGGGCCGCGGGGACGAGACCCGTACGGCGTGGACCCCCCAGGAGTGCGCGAGCCGTTCGGCGGCCTGGGCGTAGTCGGCGGGGATCTGCCCTTCCAGGGTGTGGACGGTGACGCGCCAGCCGTGCCGGGTCGGCAAGGGCACCGACATGAACGGCTTGGTGTCGACCGCGACCCGTTGGAAGCGCCGCCGTACTTTGACGAGCCCGGTTGAGGCGATCGCGCCGGGAACAAGGGTGAACCACCAGCGTTGCCGCTTTTTGGTCAGGCCACAACCGAGGGCGACCTTGCGCCAGGTCGCCCAGATGGTGACGGCCATCAGTGGGAAGCCGACGAGCAGCCAGTACGACCGGTAGTGCAGGTGGCGCCAGGCCCATAGGCCGGCCGCCGAAGCGGCCAGGCCCGGGAGCAGCACCAGCAGGGCGTCACGCATGGGCGGTCACCCCTGCCGGGACGATCGAGCTGGCTCGGTAGCTGATGCCCCATCGGGCCTCGCCGCCCCGGGACATTTCCCAGACGTAGCCGACCAGGCCGACCGGGGTGACGTCCTGTCCGGCGGTGACCTGGGGCTCGCCGCTGGTTCCGACCTTGACGAGTTCGATCCGGCCGAACTCGTCCTCGACCGACAGGACGATCTCGTAGACGGTGTTGCCGTTCTTGTCGGTCTTGATCTCGCCCGTGTCCTGGTTCAGGACGCGCGGGCGAGGCGCGCGGACGCAGACGAACTGCAGCTTGGTCACATCGACCGGGATCGGAATGGTGCGCATCTTGTGGACCTCCTTAGTCTCGTGGCCAACATAGTTAACTAGGTTGGCCTGGTTGTCAATGTCCTCTCGGTTGGCTTGGTCGCCGTGGCGTGGTGTGATACTTGTGGCCGTACGACAGGAGAGGGATGGTCAAGAAGACGGGACGGCCCGGTTACCTCCAAATCGCCGACGATCTGCGTGAGCAGATCCGCGGCGGATCTCTGTCGCCCGGCTCCCCACTGCCGTCGACCACCCAGCTCGCCGCCCGGTACGACGCCTCACTCAGCGTGGTGAAGCTGGCGGTCGGGATCTTGCGGACCGAGGGCCTGGTGATCGGCCAGCAGGGCAAGGGCGTGTTCGTCCGGGAAGACGTCCCGGACACCGATCCGGGGTCGGCGGGCGACTTGGCGAGCGAGGTCATCGCGCTACGCACCGCCGTACAGGACTTGTCGGAACGCTTGGCGCGGGTCGAAGCGACCTTGTCTCAGCGATCCGAGAGTTAGGACCACCGTCCCGGACCTTTAAGCCGGTGACGTGGCGAGCGAGCCGCGCGGAGGCGTTCCCGGAGGCGACCCCGCCACGCATGGCCTTGTCCTCCCGCCGGATGCCGACCAAGACCGTCACGTAGCCGACGGTCACAACCGCGCTGAGCGCCAGGGCGATGATCAGAGGCAGCGCGCTCACGACCAGATCACCCCCAGGGCGGCGGCGCCGAGCGGGCCACGTGGGGGACGACGGGTGATGGCGCGACGCCGAGCGGCCCGGCGGCGGGCGACCTGACGGCGTGCCCACCGGTCACGAGCGATGCACTTAGAGCACCGGGTCTGTCCCTCCTCCAGCAGCGCCCCGCACTCGCAGCCGGGCACCTCCTCCGGAGGGGCGATCGTGGTGTCTGTCATTGGTCTGTTCTCCTTTCGTCGCAGGTAGTGGTGCGTTGTGACACCGAGAGTGCGGCGAAAGGGGAGGACGAGATCACTACACGACGGGACATGTTCAAGACGTCCCGTCTACGATTGCCACGTCCCTGGACGTCCTACGCGGCAGGTGAGATGGCCAACGAGCGACTACGCGCGGCCCTTCTGGAACGCGGCGTGAGCATCGCCGAGCTGGCGACTGCCATCGAGGTGGACCCCAAGACCGTCGAACGCTGGATCACCAAAGGCCGCGCACCGTACCGAAAGCACAGATACGCCGTCGCCACCCACCTGGGGATGGACGAGAGCTACCTGTGGCCAGAGGCGTTGACACGCGAGCAGGTGGCATCGGCGTCCGAAAGTGAGATCGTCACCGTCTACCCGCACCGATGGGCCGTCCCCCGGGACGCCTGGGGACGTCTGTTCGCCCAGGCCCAGAACGAGATCGGCATCCTCGTCTACAGCGGGCTATTCCTCGCTGACGACGCCGGCATCGTGCGCATGCTCGCCGAGAAGGCCGCAGCCGGAGTGAGGGTACGCATCCTGCTCGGCGACCCCGACAGCCCCCAGGTCGCCCAGCGCGGCGCGGACGAGGGTGTTGACGACGGCATGGCGGCCAGGATTCGCAACGCCCTCGTGCTCTACCGGCCCATCCGCGGCTTGGACGGAGTCGAGATCCGGCTTCACCCCACGGTGCTGTACAACTCCATCTACCGCGGCGACGATCAGCTTCTCGTAAACACCCACGTGTACGGCGTGCCCGCCGGCAACGCGCCCGTCCTGCACCTGCGCAAGGTGTTAGGCGGGGACATGGTCACCACGTATGTCGATAGCTTTGAGCGGGTGTGGGAGCAGGCCGCACCAGTAGAGTCCTGAGTCATGCCGCGCCGGATCGACTACTACGACGACCCTGACGCTCCTAGGCCGAACAGCCTCGTCCCGTCCGTCAATGTCGTCGTCACCAACGACGCCGGGGACATCCTGATGATCCGCCGCAGCGACAACGGCAACTGGGCCGTCCCCGGTGGTGCCATCGACCTCGGCGAATCCCTCCCCCAGGCCGCTGTACGCGAGACCCTCGAAGAGACCGGCATCGTCTGTGAGATCACCGGCCTCGTCGGCACCTACACCGACCCCCGCCACGTGATTCTCTACACCTCGAACGGCGAGGCCCGGCAGGAGTTCTCCATCGTCCTCACCGCCCGCGCCATCAGCGGCGAGCCGACCCCGAGCAGCGAGTCGACCGAGGTCCGATGGGTGCCACGCGACCAGGTCGAGGCGCTGCCGATGGACCGCTCAATGGCCCTGCGGATCGGCCACTACCTCACCGGCACCGGCCTGCCGTACATCGGGTGAGAAGCCTTGCGTACGGCCTGAAATTGTTGGATTAGACTGTCCCGCCCATGAGCTACGATCGGCATTTCGTCAGCTGGCAACCGGGCCAGTCTTGGGATGACGCTCTGATTGCGGCATGAGCGGATGTTCCGCCAAAGCATGAGCCGATGTAGCCACCTGTTCGTACAGCAGACCCACCATGGCGGCGCTTGCTTCCGGCACTCGTACTCTTCGATTACGTGCTGGGCGTGCGGAGAGGCGTGTAGCCAGCGTCGATCCGTTCGGCCGCTTCCTCCTCGTCCAGGTACTGGACCCCTTCTCCCCTGCAGTCGGAGCAGGTCTCCCAGACAAAGTCGCGTTCGCTGACGATGACTTTTACGGACCCATCTCCATTGCATTCAAGACATTCAAACACATACTCACCGGCTTCCAGTTCCGTCGCCCACTTGTAGCCAGTTGCCTTCTCGTAACTTTCTAGCAGCCTTCCTAGCCTCTTTTCATCTTCTTTGTCTCGGACGTCGCCCTCCTGTCGCGTTAAGAGGTATTTAGCATCATCCCAAGGCAGGCTGTTGAACCAATCCGCTCCTTCTTTGCTCCACCCTTCTTCGCCATCACGTCTGTTGGACTCTCCCATACTTTCTTCCCTTTTCATGGGCGGTGAAGGGTGGAGGTGTCGCCCGTTCCTCCACCACTCCCGCAAGGCCAACGGTACTTGCGACCAGCGACGTCTCCGCGGGGAACGCAAGCGCCCTCTCCCATCGACGACCACGGGAGAGACGATGCCAGCTCGAGGATCGCCCGACAATAGCCGAGCACCTGAGTCGTGACCACCCAGGGGAAGCTGGCCGACCGCGAGCAAGGCCAAGACCGGGCTCTTCATATGCGGACATCGAGCCCGTGCACACGGCATGCGCGGTCGCTATGTTCAATCACATGGCCGAGATGCTTGGCAGGACT
>NZ_JBDJAW010000047.1 GCF_039649665.1 Microbispora sp. ZYX-F-249
CGACGGGAGGCCATCGCCCCGGTGTGAGGTCCGGGACCTGTGCGAACCCGCACAGGCCCCGGACGCTCACGCACAGACCGGGACGCCGTCGTCGGCAAAGGACCGTCCACCCCGGGTGCCCCGTGACGCGAGTCGCGGGGCACCCGCTTCCGTTCCGGGCTCGCCCGCGTCGGGTCTGCGCGAAGCCGGGATACTCCCGGCGGAGTAGCCGTACACCGGGCGGAGCAGGCCCGAGGTGCCTGTGGCCGGACGACGCGGCGCGGAGGCGGCCCCGCCTAGCGTTGCGTCGTCACCAGTTCCCTCGTGAAAGGGCCCGCATGGCCGCATCGCACACAGTGCCCGCCTCCGCCCACCCTGTGAGCCGGGTTCGCCGGACCGGCTGGATCGCCGACGTCGCGCTCGCCGCTCTCACCGTGGTCCTCTTCGTGTCCGTCGCCCTCGCCACCGGGGTGCGAGGGCCGTGGAACGGCGTCATCCCCGTCGCACTGATCCTCGGCGCACTCCTGCTCGTCCGGCGCCGATGGCCGATGACCGTGCTGCTGCTTTCGGCCGCCGCCGTCTTCGCCTATCACCTGGGGCATCCCTCACCCGCCGGATGGATCTGGCCCGTCGCGGCGGCGTACTTCACCGCGGCCACCGTCTCCCGCACCCGCTGGGTGGTCGCCATCGGCGTCGCCCAGCTCGTCTACTCCGCCGTCGACGCCCGGTGGATCATCGGCAGGAACCTCTTCCGGTATCTCGTGCACACCCTCGGCGAGGGGCTGCTGCTCGCGGCCCTCGTCGCCGCGGGGCTCGCCTACGCCGCGTCGCTGCGCCGGCGCGACCTGCTGGGCGAGGCCGAATACCGCGCCCGCGCCGCGGAGGAACGCCTGAGCGTCGCGCGCGAGGTGCACGACATCGTCGCCCACACGCTGGCCGTCGTCGGCGTCCACCTCAACGTCGCCGCCGACACCCTGCGCGAGGAGCCGGCCGAGGCCGCCACCGCGCTGAGCCTGGCCCAGGACGTCAGGAACCGGGCGATGAAGGACCTCAACGCGCTCATCGCCGTCCTGCGGGAGGGCCCCGCCGGCACCAAGCCCCAGTCCGACGCGTCCGCGATCGGCGTCCTCGTCGCCGACGCCCGCGCCGCCGGGCTCGACGTCGCCCTCAGCCAACACGGGGACCTGTCCACGATCCCCGCGACCGCCTCCGTCGCGGTCCACCGCATCGTGCAGGAGGCCCTCGCCAACACGCTCAGGCATTCGGGGGCGACCATGGCCGAGGTGACGCTCACCCGCCACCCGCGATCGATCACGGTCGAGGTCGCCGACGACGGAAAGGGCGCCCCCTCCGGCGGCGTCACCGAGGGGAACGGCCTCATCGGCATGCGCGAGCGGGTGCGCGCCCTCGGCGGGACCCTCACCGCGGGCCCGGCGCCCCGGGGCTTCGCCGTGAGGGCGGAGATCCCTGTGGCAGGCTCACCGGAGTGACGATCAGAGTGCTCCTCGCCGACGACCAGGCGCTCGTACGGGCGGGCTTCCGCAGCCTGCTGGCCCGCTCGCGGGACGTGTCCGTCGTCGGGGAGGCCGCCGACGGTGCCGAGGCCGTACGGCTGGCCGCGAGCATCCGGCCGGATCTCGTCCTCATGGACATCCGCATGCCGGGGACGGACGGCATCACGGCCACCCGGAGCATCGTCACGGGCCAGGACTGCCGGGTCGTCATCCTCACCACCTTCGACACCGACGAGCACGTCTTCGCGGCGCTGCGCGCCGGGGCCAGCGGTTTCCTGACCAAGGACGTCGAACCCGCCGAGCTGCGCCGCGCGGTGACCGCCGTGGCCGCCGGCGACGCGCTCCTGTCCCCCGGGGTCACCCGGCGCGTCATCGAGCGGTTCGCCCGCCGTCAGGACCTCGCGCCCGACGCCGGGCAGCGGCTGGACGCCCTCACCACCCGCGAGCTGGAGGTGGTGCGGCTCGTCGCGCTCGGGCTGTCGAACGGCGAGATCGCCGAGCGCCTCGTCATCAGCCCTCTGACCGCCAAGACCCACGTCGCCAGGGCCATCGCCAAGCTGGACGTCCGCGACCGCGTCCAGCTCGTCATCCTGGCCTACGAGAGCGGCCTGGTACGTCCCGGCGGCTGAGGTCTCCTGCTCAGACCGTTGCTCGGGCCGTTGCTCGGGCCGTTGCTCGGGCCGTCGTGAGGGCGGATTCGATGCTGCGGTGCCGGGCGGCGCCGTGCTCGAAATCGGGCACGACCGGGGTGCCGCCCTCGCGCAGGCCGTCCAGGAACCGCTGGTAGGCGTGCGCGACCGCGTAGGCCGGCGCGTCGGCGTGGGGGTCCAGGCGCGGGACGCGGACATACGATTCCGGCACCGTCAGAGGCGCGAGTCCGGATGTCCCGCGGCCGCCTTCGAGGGTGATCGGGCTGAGCTGGAGATGGCCGACCGGTGCGGTGAGGACCAGGTCGCCCTCGGTGCCGTTGATCTCCCAGCGGAAGTTGACGCCCCGGGACATGCCTCCCCGGTAGTGGAAGGTGACCACCGCGCCGCCCGGCAGCCGTCCCGAGGCCACCACCTGGTCGGCGGCGGTCATGGGCACGGGCCGTCCACTCTCGGTGTCCACGGCCGACGTACGCCGCGAGGCCAGGTGGATCCGCAGTTCCTCGGGCTCGCCGAGGACGGACGCGAGTCCGTCGAGGGTGTGCGCGAAGGGAATGGTCAGCAGGGTCGCGCCGTTGGCGGCGTCGAGCACGTAGTGGTCGCCGGGGCCCACGGTGGCGCCCCAGGCGCCACCGGAGCCGACGACCGTCGTGGACAGCACCTCCCCCACGTAGCCATCGGCGACGAGATCCCGCACGTAGGCGAGGGCCGGGTGCGACCGCGCCTGGAGGCCGACGACGGTGGGCACCCCGCTCTCGCGCGCCTGCCGCGTCATGTCCTCTGCCTCGGCGAGCCCGTTGCCCAGCGGCCACTCGCACAACACGCTCTTGCCGGCGCGCAACGCCACCTGCACCAGTTCGCGGTGGTGCGGCACCTTCACCGCCACGACCACGAGGTCCACCTCGTCGCAGGCGGCGAGTTCGGCCGCCGTACCGAAGGTGTGCGGCACTCCGTGCTTGTGTCCGGAGCGCTCCGCCGACTGTTTCGAACTCGTGCTCAGGGCTCTCAGCTCGTACCCCGGGACGGCGCGCAGGGCCGGCAGGTGTGAGCGCCCGGCCCAGCTGCCGTCCGCCCCGAGTCCGATGATCCCCACCCCGATCGGCTTTCCGGACCGGACCCGCTCGGCGAGCGGTGACGTGGATGCGTTCACGATTCGCTACCTGTTCTTTCTGTTGACGACCGCTCGCTGTCCAGCAGAGCCATGAGGGGTGCGGCGTACCGGGTGCCGGCCGCCGCTCCGGGCGGGACGGCCTCGTCGACAGCGCGCAGGTCCGTGTCGGTCAGGGCGACGCCGACCGCGGCCAGGGCCTCCTCGACGCGGTGCGGCCGGCGGGCGCCGAGGACGGCCACGATGGTGCCCCGCTCGCGGCCTTGCGCGACGACCCAGGCGGTGGCGAGTTGCGCGACGCTGATCCCGTGCGCGTCGGCGAGCGGCCGCAGCCGCTCGACGAGGGCGAGGTTCGCGGCGAGATTGCCCGGCTGGAAGCGCGGCAGCCAGCCCGCGCGCGGGTCGCCGCCGGCGGGCTGCCGGTAGGAGCCGGTGAGCAGGCCGTGCGCGAGGACCCCGTAGGCGGTGACGCCGATGCCCAGTTCGCGGCAGGTGTCCAGGATGCCGTTGGTCTCGGGGTCACGGCTGAACAGGGAGTATTCGATCTGCACGTCGCAGATCGGGTGCACGGCGTGGGCACGGCGGATGGTCTCCGGCCCCACCTCGGAGAGCCCGATGTGGCGTACGTACCCGGCCCGGACCAGCTCGGAGATCGCGCCGATCGTGTCCTCGATCGCAGTGGCGGGGTCGAGGCGCGCGGGGCGGTAGATGTCGACGTGGTCGCCGCCGAGGCGGCGCAGCGAGTAGGCGAGCGCGTTCTTGACGTGGGCGGGCCGGCCCTCGATGCCCACGAAGGCTCCGTCGGGGCCGCGCAGACCGCCGAACTTGACGCTGAGGAGCGCCTTGTCGCGATCACCGGCGCGGAGGGCGCGGCGGATGAGGTCCTCGTTGTGGCCCATGCCGTAGAAGTCGGCGGTGTCGAGGAGGGTGACTCCGGCGTCGAGGGCCGCGTGGATCGTGGCGATGGCGTCGGCCTCGTCGGCGGGGGCCGCGTGGTCGGACATGCCGGCGCAGCCCAGGGCGAGAGGGGCGACCAGAGGGCCGCCGGTTCCAAGAGGTCGGGTGTGCATGGCGCCTCCTACGGGGCGGGGAAGCATGGATGCCGCCGACAGGGCTGCCGCGGACACAGCCGTCTGTTAGCGTTGATATTTCAACATTAGGAAGAGGCATGTTGATATGTCAACACGGAACGACGAAACAGCCATGCCGGACGAGGCCGCGACCGGAGCCGCGCCGGACCCCGTCGACTTCTGGACCGCCTTTAAGCGCGCCCACGAGGTCGTCCGGGCCCGCGTGATCGCGGACACCGCCGAGGCGGCGGGCCTGTCCGAGCCGGACCTGTCGATCCTCGTCACCCTCGGCAAGGCGGGAGGCGCCCTGCGCCAGAGCGAACTCGCCGCGTCGCTCGGCTGGGATCGCACCCGCGTCTCCCACCAGCTCACCCGCATGAGCACCCGCGGACTCGTCGCCCGCGAGCGCGCCGGCGGCGTCATCGTCACCCTCACCGACGCCGGCCGCGCCGCCATCGCCGCCGCGCAGCCCGGCCTGGACGCGGCGGTCCGCCGCCACTTCACCGACAAGCTGTCCGCACCGGAGATCGAGACGCTGACCTCGGTCTTCAGCCGGTTTTAGGACCGGAACGCGACACCGTCGGCGCCGCCGGATACCGGGCGACCTCCGACTCCCGGCCGGCGGCCCTGTGGACATCGCCGGTCAAGATCTTTTTCTTGGCTACTAAATTCAAGTATTGACCTAAGTATCGAAGGCGATCATCCTCTGGGGCAGGGCTCGCCCTGTTCACCCCCCGAAGAGGAATCGCCACCATGAGAAGACGTCCCACGCTTCATTCCGCCCGCCGCGCCCTGACAGCCGTGATCGGCGGGCTGGTCCTGGTCGCGGCCTGCGTCGTGGCCGGCGCGGCCATGTCCGGGCCGGCGAACGCCGCGCCCGTCCTGCTGTCGCAGGGCAAGGCCGCGACCGCCTCGTCCACCGAGAACGCCGGCACCCCCGCCTCGGCGGCCGTGGACGGCAACACCGGCACCCGCTGGTCCAGCGCGTTCGGCGACCCCCAGTGGCTCCAGGTCGACCTCGGGACCACCGCGACGCTGAGCCAGGTCACCCTCAACTGGGAGGCCGCCTACGCCACGGCCTTCAAGATCCAGGTCTCGGCCGATGGTTCGGCCTGGACCGACGTCTACTCCACGACCACCGGCACCGGCGGGACCCAGACCCTCACCGTGACCGGTTCGGGCCGGTACGTCCGCCTCTACGGCACCGCCCGCGCCACCGGCTACGGCTACTCCCTGTGGGAGTTCCAGGTCTACGGCACCCCGTCAAGCGGCGGGTGCGGCACGGCCGACGCCGCCCAGGGCAGGCCCGCGACCGCCTCGTCCACCGAGAACGCGTCCACGCCCGCATCGGCCGCCGTCGACGGGAACACCGGCACCCGCTGGTCCAGCGCGTTCGGCGACCCCCAGTGGCTCCAGGTGGACCTCGGCTCGGCCAGGGCGATCTGCAGGGTCGTCCTGAGCTGGGAGGCGGCCTACGCCACCGCCTTCGAGATTCAGGTGTCCGGCGACGCCTCCACCTGGACCGACGTCTACTCCACCACCACCGGCACCGGCGGCACGCAGACCCTCACCGTCACCGGCTCGGGCCGGTACGTCCGCCTCTACGGCACCGCCCGCGCCACCGCGTACGGCTACTCGTTGTGGAGCTTCACCGTGAACGCCACGGGCGGCTCGACCGATCCGACGACCGGGCCGACGACCCCGCCGGACGCCTTCTGGGGCGACACCTCGGCCATCCCGGCGGCCAGGAACGTCGTCATGGTCAAGATCCTCAACCGGACCAACGGCCAGTATCCCGACTCGCAGGTCTACTGGAGCTACAACGGCCAGGTCCACTCGATCGCCGAGCAGCCCTACTTCGACATGCCGGCCAACACGGCGGGCCGGATGTACTTCTACCTCGGCTCCCCCGACAGCCAGTACTACGACTTCATCGAGTTCACCGTCGGTCCGTCGGTCTTCAACGGCAACACCACCCGGGTGGACGCGTTCGGCCTGAAGCTCGCGATGCGCCTGCACGCCCGCGACGGCTACGACGTGGCCGTCGGCGAGGACTACGCCACCTTCGCCGAGTCGCGCACGGCGACGTTCCAGCGGTTCATGGACGAGGTGCCCGCCGAGTTCAAGCAGCTGGCCCAGGTGCAGGCGCCGTACCGCATCCCGGCGCCGGGCAGCGCCTCGATCTTCCAGCCCGGCGGGGCGTACGCGAACTACTTCACCGGCTACGCCGCCCAGCAGGGCGTGACTGCGACGACCTCTCAGGTCACCGGGTGCGCCGGGCCGCTCGCCGAGGCGCCGAAGATGTGCGCGGCGCTGAACCGGCACGTCGCCGGGCTGTCCGACGCCCAGCAGTCGGACCCGTCGAACTACTACAAGGCCGCCCCCGCGAACTACTACGCCAAGTTCTGGCACGACCACGCCATCGGCAAGCTCGCCTACGGCTTCCCCTACGACGACTACGCGGGCCACTCGTCCTTCATCTCGCACGGCGACCCGCAGTGGCTGCTGGTCGCGGTCGGCTGGTAACGCGGGCAGGAGACGCCATGAAACACCCCTCAACCCTCCGGCGCGCGCTCTCCCTCGGCCTGGCCGCCGCGCTCGCGCTGCTCGCGAGCGTCGTCGCCGGGCCCGCGTACGCCGCGCCCGTCCTGCTGTCGCAGGGCAAGACCGTGACCGCCTCGTCCACCGAGAACGCCGGCACCCCCGCCGCGGCGGCGGTCGACGGCAACACCGGCACCCGCTGGTCCAGCGCGTTCGGTGACCCCCAGTGGCTGCAGATCGACCTCGGGACCACCGCGACGCTGAGCCAGGTCACCCTCAACTGGGAGGCCGCCTACGCCACGGCCTTCAAGATCCAGGTCTCGGCCGATGGTTCGGCCTGGACCGACGTCTACTCCACCACCACCGGCACCGGCGGCACGCAGACCCTCACCGTCACCGGTTCGGGCCGGTACGTCCGCCTCTACGGCACCGCCCGCGCCACCGGCTACGGCTACTCCCTGTGGGAGTTCCAGGTCTACGGCACCCCGTCGAGCGGCACCTGCGGCGCCGACGCGGCGCTGAACCGGCCCGCGACGGCGTCGTCCACCGAGAACGCCGGCACCCCCGCCTCGGCGGCGGTGGACGGCGACCCCGGCACCCGCTGGTCCAGCGCTGCGGCCGATCCCCAGTGGCTCCAGGTGGACCTCGGTTCGGCCAGGACGATCTGCGCCGTCGTCCTGAGCTGGGAGGCCGCCTACGCCACGGCCTTTAAGATCCAGGTGTCCGACGACGCCTCCGCCTGGACCGACGTCTACTCCACCACCACCGGCACCGGCGGCACCCAGACCCTCACCGTGACCGGTTCGGGCCGGTACGTCCGCCTCTACGGCACCGCCCGCGCCACCGCGTACGGCTACTCCCTGTGGGAGTTCGCGGTCCACACGAGCGGCGGCGGCACCACCGATCCGCCGCCGACCGGGACACCGATCTCGGCGTACAAGCAGGTGACGGCCTCGTCCTGGGAGGGCGGCAACGCTCCGGCGGCGGCGCTCGACGGGCGCACGACGACCCGCTGGTCGAGCCAGTACTCCGACGACCAGTGGCTGCGGGTGGACCTCGGCGGCGCCGGGCACATCACCGGCGTCACGCTCAACTGGGAGTCGGCGTACGCCACCGGCTACCGGATCGAGGTGTCCGCCGACGGCACGTCGTGGACGCCGATCCACGCCACGACCAGCGGCAAGGGCGGGGTCGAGAACCTGACCGTCACCGGAGACGGCCGCTATGTCCGTTTCGTCGGCACGGCCCGGGCCACCGGCTACGGCTACTCGCTGTGGGAGTTCCAGGTCTTCGGCACCGTGGACACGGCGGCCACGACCGCGCCCCTGCTGTCCCCGCCCACGAAGGCCCCGGCGACCACCGGCCAGTTCGCGCTGTCCGCCCCCGCGGACAGAGCCATGGTCACCGACACACGCAGGCCCGCGTTCTCCTGGGCGGCCGTCTCCGGCGCGGTGCGCTACGAGGTCTGGCTGAACGTCAGCCGCACCGACTACGACTTCACCGCCCCGGGCAACCTGATCGACCTCTACACCAAGGTCGCCGAGCCGGCCGGCACGACTTACACGCCCGCCTGGGACATCCCCGACCGGTGGACGTACAAGTGGTTCGTCGTCGCGGTGAGCGGGTCGGGCGCCAGGACGACCTCGAACATCCGCACCTTCAGCCTCTACCTGCCCGACCTCGAGCAGGTCGCCGACGGCGTCCCGATCGTCAACGGCGCCCGCGACCTCAACAAGAACGGCACGACCGAGCCGTACGAGAACTGGCGGCTGCCCGTCGAAACCCGGGTCAACGACCTGCTCGGCAGGATGACGCCGGAGGAGAAGGCGTACCAGATGTTCTACAACGCCCAGAGCTACCCGCTCTCGGGCTGGCACTTCGGTCCCGCGTTGCCCAACGACCTGCACGCCGTCCTGCTGAACGCGTCCGGGACCCGGCTCGGCATCCCGCCGGTCTCGGCCGGCGACACCATCGCCGGATACCAGACCACCTACCCGCTGCAGAGCGCGCTCGCGGCGGGCAAGGACTACGCGCTCGACTACAAGCTCGGCGACATGCAGCGCCGCGAGGAGCTGGAGGTCGGGGCGCGCGGCGTGCTCGGCCCGCTCGCCGAGGTCGGCACCAAGGTCCTGTATCCCCGCATCCAGGAGGGCAACGGCGAGAACGCCGACGTCGCGGCCGCCCAGGTCCGCGCGCTGGTGGCCGGGCTGCAGGGCGGCCCCGAGCTCAACCCCGCGTCCGTGCTGGCGACCGTCAAGCACTGGCCGGGCGAGGGCGCGGGCGGCGAGGCCGGGATCACCTACGACGCGGTGACGATCAAGTACCACTTGATCCCGTTCAGGGCCGCGATGGAGGCCGGCGCCGTCGACATCATGCCGGGCTACGCCGGGAGCTCCTACCTCGACCCGGGCGGATCGGGTGCGGGCGACAGCAAGCCGATCCTCGACTACCTGCGGAACAACCTCGGCTACACCGGCCTCATCACCACCGACTGGCTGCCGTCCTCGGTCTGGGTCAAGGCCGCGAACGCCGGCTCGGACGTGATGGGCGGCGCCGACCCCGGAGCGACCGGGTTCACGATGACGACGTTCCTCGCAGGAGTTCCGATGGCGCGGATCAACGACGCGGTGACCCGGATCCTGCGCCTGAAGTTCACGCTCGGCGTGTTCGAGCGCCCGTACGGCGACCCGGTGAACGGTCCCTACCGCTTCCACCAGCCGTCGTACGTCGCGCTCGCCGGCCAGGCCGCCCGGGAGTCCATCACGCTGCTCAAGAACAACGGCGTGCTGCCGCTGAAGCTCAAGGCGGGCGACAACGTCGTGGTCGCCGGGCCACGGGCCACCGACGGATCGGCCTGCTGCATCTGGACGAGCTTCTTCCACCAGGAGTACGGCTCGCAGACCCTGCTGGACGCGGTCAGGGCGCGGGCGGCCACCGCGGGCGTCAACGTCCACCAGGACGCCGGTCCCTCGCCCAAGCTCGCGATCGTGGCGGTCGGCGAACCGACCTACACCCACGCCACCGCCTGGGTGAAGGAGCAGCCGCAGTTGCCCGCCGACCAGCTGGCCGTCATCCAGAACTTCAAGAACCAGGGCGTTCCGGTGGTCGTCGTGCTCACCCTCCCCCGGCCCATCGTCATCGGCGAGTGGAACGGCCTGGCCGACGCCATCGTGGTGACGTACCGGGGCGGTGAGGAGGTCGGGCCGGCGACGGCGAGCCTCCTGTTCGGCGACTACACGCCGCGCGGGCGCCTGCCGTGGCAGCTGCCGCGCGGTCTCGACCAGATTCTCAAACCGGGCGGCGGCGACGTGCTCGCCGACGCCGTCGAGGACTGGAACCTCCCCTACGACCTGGGCGCCACCGCCGCCCAGCGGTCGGAGATCCGGGCCCGCATCGACGCGGGCCAGACCGTCCCCACCACCTACGGCAACCCCCTCTACCCGTACGGAGCCGGCCTGCAGGGCTGGTCGTGACGCCGGTCTCACACTGAGGTCGGCAGCGGCCCACCGTGCCAGGCCATCGCGTCGCCGAAGGCGGCGAGGAGATCCACCTCGCCGCCTTCGGCCTCGGCGTAGGCGCGGTGCAGGTTGAGCACCAGGCGCTCGGCGTCCGCCCATTCGGCGAACACCCCCAGCTCGGCCGCCTGCGCGGCCGCCAGCGGGGTGAGCCCGTTCTCTCGTCCCGCCCGGGCGGTGTCGAGGACGAAGCGGTAGTACCGCTCGTGCGCGGCCAGAACCTGCGGCAGTTCGGCGGCGGTGGCGAGCGGTCCGTGTCCCGGCACGACGTGCTCGGGTTCGAAGGCCGCCAGCCAGTCCAGCGACCGCAGCGCCCCCTCGATCGACCCCATCAGCACCATCGGGGTGAGCCCGTTGAACAGCAGGTCCCCGGTGAACAGCACCCGCTCGCCGGGGAGCCACGCCACCACGTCCCCCGGGGTGTGGGCGGCGTGGCCGGGATGCCGCAACTCGACGCGGCGCGCCCCCACATGAACGGTCAGCTCGGAGGTGAAGACCACCGACGGCGGGCGGCGCGTCACGTGTCCCCAGTCGGGCACCGGCGTCCACACCGGCGGGCAGCCGTCGATGATCGGATCGACCAGCAACGCCTCTCTCATCGCCGCGTGCCCGAAGACGACCGTGTCGTCCGGAAGCAGGCTGTTGCCGTAGCAGTGGTCCCCGTGCTGGTGGGTGTTCACCGCCATGCGGACCGGGGCGTCGCCGGTCGCCGCGGCGACCGCGCCGAGGAAACGCCGGGTGCGTGCCTCGGTCGCGCAGGTGTCGACGATCAGGACGCCCCCGTCGTCCGCCACGGCTCCGGCGTTGTTCAGCCACCAGGTGCCGTCCGGCTGCACCCACGCGAAAACTCCCCGCTCCACCTCGTGCAATCGCGCCTCGCCGGCCCGCTCCACCACGCTCGCGACTCCTCTCGTCGGGGTCCCGCCCAGGGGACCCTACCGACAGGGGCCCCGCAGTGGGGCGCGTCCACCGCGCTGTCGCGCACCGCGAACGTGCCGGGCCGGCACTCCCGGAGCATGCCCGCGAACGGCGAGCGCGGGTCGCGTGACGCGCCGTGTCGGTCCGCGCGTATGTGCGCGGCCGGTTGTGCCACGGCACCGGGGCTCAGTGGTCCACGGTGAGGACGATCTTGCCGATCTGGGTGCCGGACTCCATGTGGCGGTGAGCGCGTACGACCGCCTCCAGCGGGAACAGGCGATCCACCACTGGGCGGAAGGCACCCGTGCGCAGGCCGGAGGTCACGAAGGCGACGGCGCGGCGCAGCCGCTCGGGCTCCTTGGTGATCTCCAGGACCGTGTACGTACGCATGTTCAGGGCGGGCATGCCCAGGTCGAATCCCGGGTACGGCGTCGGCTGCCCGCTCTGCCCACCCCACAGGAGCAACGTCCCGCCGGGGGCAATGGCCCGGGAGAGCTCCGTCACCCCGGGTCCGGCGACGGCGTCGAAGACGTGTCCGGCGCCCCTGCCCTCGGTCAGCTCCAGCACGCGCCCCGCGACATCCTCCTCGTCGGAGACGACGACCTCGGCCGCGCCCTCCTCGATCAACCGCCGCCTCTTGGCGCGGGTGCGGGTGACGGCGATGGGCGTGGCCCCGATGCGATTGGCCGTGTGGATCGCGGCCAGGCCGACGCTGCTGGACGCCGCGGTGATCACCACCACGTCGCCCGCTCGCGTCCCGGCCACCTCCACCATCGCGCCGTAAGCCGTGAGATAGGGCATCCACACCGCCGCGCCGGACACCGCGTCCAACCCGTCGGGGCGGGACAGCAGCGCGGAGGCCGGCACGATCGCCCGCTCGGCGTACACCCCGTAGTCGTTCTGAGAGAAGAAGCCCGGCAGGACGCTGACCGGCCGGCCCTCCGCGAACCCGGCCACATCCGGGCCGGCCGCCTCCACGACACCGGCGGCCTCGGTGCCGAGCCTCGCGGGCAGACGCGTGACCGGCTCGATGTACCGGCCGCGCCGGAACAGGATCTCGGCCCTGTTGACGCCGATCGCGTCGACCCGGATCCGCACCTCGCCCGGTCCCGGCTCTCCCGGCTCCAGGTCGTCCAGCCGCAGCACCTCGGGCCCGCCGATCTCGTGGAACCGCACAGTCCTCGCCATGTCGTCCTCCGCTCGTGGTGATCGCGGTTCACTGTGCGACATAAGTACGATCCCTGTCAAACTTTGATGAGTGTCGTACTATTGGTGCCATGGGACGTACGCCGCCACACCCAGAGACGTCGCAGTTCGGCCTCCAGCAGGTGCTGGAGGCCCTCGTCGACCCGGTACGCCGGAGCATCGTCGCGCAGCTCGACGCCTCCGGCGCGGACATCCCCTGCGGGGGCTTCGACATCCCGGTCAGCAAGTCCACCGCCACCCACCACTTCAACGTGCTGCGGGAGGCGGGCCTGATCCGGCAGTACTACGTGGGAACCTCACGGATGAACTCGCTGCGCCGCGCCGACATGGACGCGGCGTTCCCCGGCCTACTGGACGCGATCACCGGTCAGCCGGTGAGGAACACCTGACGCTCCGCGGCCCTGTCGTCGAACGCCTCCAGCCGGGTCTGCCCCTCGGCGGCGAGCACGTCCAGCATGCAGTGCAGCAGCGCGGTGCACAGGACCGTCGGGCCGGCGTGGGAGTCGAACGCGAAGTCCGAGCTCACCGGGGCCGGCAGGACCTCGTCCGCGAGTTCGGCGAGCCGGCCGACCGGCTGATCGGTGACGAGGGCGACCTTCAGCCCGGCGCGCCGCGCCCAGACGAGCCCCTGCGCCAGCTCACGCGGATAGCGCGGCAGCCCGATGGCGAGCACCCATTCGGCGCCCGATTCGGCCGCCCTGCTCAACCGGTCCTCCAGGACCGACCCCGGCACGTCCAGCACGCGTACGTCCGGGAGCACCTTCTCGGCGAGGTAGCCGAACAGATGCGCCAGTGGCGCGGAGATCCGCATGCCCATGACCAGGAGAGGGCTCGACCCGGCCAGCCGTCCCGCCACCCGCCGGAGCTGACCGGCATCGGCCAGGCCGTCACGCAGCCGCTCCAAATCGCGGATCTCGGAGTTGACCAGCTCCTGGATCTCGTTGAAGCGGCCGCCCGTCGTGTCCGGCGGCCGATCGCCGAACACGGACACGCGCAGCGCCTCCCGGAACTCGGGAAACCCGCGGAACCCGAGCGCGGCGGCGAACCGGGTGACCGACGGCTGGCTGACCCCGGCGCGCTCGGCGAGGTCCGCGCTGGTGAAGAAGACGGCCTCCTGCGCGTTGTCCAGCAGATACCGCGCGATCCGGCGCTGCGACGGCGAGAGCCGATGGCCGTCGAAGAGCGCACGCAGGTTCGCGGCGATCCGGGATGCGTCCAGCACGGCGAGCGGCCGGCCGGTCTCCGGGACGTGCCTCATCGTCGAACACTTCCCTTCCTCGTGGGTGACGGCCCGCCCCCGGGCCGGCCGCCTCACTCATGAATCGCGAAGCGCCCGCCGGATGCAACGCCGCCGGGCGGCCCCCATGGGGACCGCCCGGCTTCGTTGCTGCTGTGTGGTGTCGGTCAGCTCTTCGGGCCGTTGCCGTTGAACCGCGTCTTGCACTCCTGCAGCCGCACGTCGACCCGCTCGCCCCGGTCGACGGTCACGTGCACCGTCTCGAGGACCTCACCGGTCGGGCGGGCGCAGGTCAGCGTCCAGCTCTCCTTGATGAAGTTGCCCGGCCCGGTGGCGACGACGCCGGTCTCGGTGTAGGCCGGGGCCGGGCGCACGGACGGGTTGACGTGCCAGGCGAACGTGCCGTTGGTGGGCGCGACCAGCGTCGACTCCAGGTGGGTGGGGACCCTCTGGGGCGCGTCGACGACGTTGTTCGCCTGCCTGATCGGCGCGGTCCACAGGTCGAAGTCCTTGGTGACCTTCAGGACCGCGCCCTTCGGCGCCTTACCGGTGATGACGGAGTGGCCGGCCGGATCGGCCGCGTACTCCAGGGCCACCATGAACGCCTCGCGGTTCGACTTGCCCTCGTAGCGGCCGGTGCCCGTGTAGTCCTCGATCACCTCGGAGTAGGTGTTGTTGGTCGACTGGGTCTTCATGATCTCGAAGGTGAACCCGAGGCCGCGGGTCGCGTAGTACGACCAGTCCGGGGTCTCGCCTGTCGTCTCGTAGTCGAAGCCCGACTTCATGCCGGTGTAGCCGTTCTCGGCCGTGATCGCGTCGGTGAGGGCGGCGTAGACGGCCTCGTCCGGGGTGTCGCCCGCGCGCTTCTCCAGCGGCGGGCGAAGGACGGTGTGGCCGGAGGTGTGGTTCGTGATCAGAACCGTGACCTGGTTGTTCTTGGTCAGGTCCATGACGTTCTGCACTTCGGGCTCGGAGCCGGGCCCCGGTCCGCGGGTAGTGGCGTTGGAACCGGCGTTGCTGCCCCAGCCGAAGGGGTAGTTGCGGTTGATGTCGACGCCGGCGTTGCTCGCGCACGTCGGGGACACGCCGCAGCTCGTACGCCGGTTGATGACGAACCCGTCGACGTTGACGACCGGGACGAAGATGACCCGTGCCCGGTCGAGCAGGCCGGTGATCCGGGGGTCCTTGCCGTCGTTGCCGATCAGGTCGTGGGCGAACTCCATCGTGTGCTCGCCGGAGGGCCACTCGTTGCCGTGGTGGACGCCCATCATCAACAGGACCGGCTTGCCGTCGGCGGCGTCGACGTCGTGGCTGACCTCGATGCCGTACACCTCCCGGCCCTGCCGGGTCTTGTGCGGCAGAGTGATGTGCTTGACGAGGCCGGGGTGCTCGGCGCCGAGCGCGAGCATCTCGTCGTTGTAGTCGGCGATGGTGCGGTAGGTGGTCCGCCCGCTGGGCAGGCTCGGCGCCGCCTGCCGGACTATCGCCTGGGAATCCGCCGTGACGGCGGCGCCGGCGCCGGCGGCCGGAACGGCGAGACCTGCCAGAAAACCGACGCCCAACGCCAGCGCGAGAACGCGTTTTCCGGCGGAAGAGGCAGTGGAGGGGAACGTGCCTCCTGAAGACATGCTGAAACCTTTCTCAGCCACGGAAGAGCGGGAAACGCGAACGCGTCCTTTTCTCCGAGCCGTCTTTCGGCAGTACGCGACACCCCCCGAACAGCCGCTGACTGCAAATTTTCACCAAGTCTGCGGGTTGAATAATCACCTGTCAACCATCGATCGGCGGCCTTCTCCGCACACCTTCGAAAAGCGTCAGTGATTTCTCGCACATGGACGAAAGCCGAAGTGCGAGAAGAGCACGCCGATGCCCCGAGTCTCATCGGCGGTTCTCCGCACGGTGCCGTGCATGCGATTCGGGCAGTCGGCGTCCGCGGCCCGGGTTGGGCGCCGGGCGCACGGTCGCGCCACCGCGACCGGGCGGCGGGATCCCGTTCGCGGCGCGGCAGCAACCGTCCCGCCCGACACAGGCGGGGGCCTTCGAGCACCCGGGCGGGGGTGAAAGTTTCACTCCGATACGCCCCGATCCGGATCACTCTTCACTCCGGGTAAACAACGACGTACATGCCCATTGTCAAGGCTGACCAGGGAACTTGGCCCATTTCCGGCAGGACGGCGTACCAGAAGTTCATTGACGCGCCACTCGTCATTCACCTATCGTTCCGCACGGGTTGCCGAAAGTTTCTTTTGTTATACGAAACTTTCGCGCAACTCTTCCGCGGACCCCTGCGAGGAAGCGGGTGGTGCCCTGCCCGTCCCGGCAGCGAATCAGGAGGAACGACCGTGCTGTCCCAGCTCGTTCTGTTCGCGATCGACATCTGCGCAGTGGTATTGCTCGTCTTCGGGCTCTATTTCCCCCGGCACCGCCGACGCGACCTGGTCGTGTCCTTCCTCGGCGTCAACATCGGCGTCCTCGCTGTGGCGAGCGCGTTGAACGCCACCGACACGGGCGCCGGGCTCGGGCTGGGGATGGCGTTGTTCGGCGTGCTGTCCATCATCCGCCTGCGCTCGACCGAGCTCGACCAGCACGAGGTCGCGTACTACTTCTCGGCCCTCGCCCTGGGGATCCTCGGCGCCCTGAGCACCACCTCGGTGTGGCTCAGCGCCGGCCTGATGGCGCTCATCCTCGTGGTGATGTTCCTCGGCGACCACCGGCGGCTGTTCCGGCACTACCGGCACCAGATCCTGGTGCTCGACTCTGCCTTCACCGACCACGTCGCGCTCGTCGCGCACCTGGAACAACTGCTCGACGCCCGGGTGCACGCCGTCACCGTCCAGCGGCTCGACCTGGTCAACGAGACCACCGTGGTCGACGTCCGCTACGCGCGGACCGGCCGCGCGCCGATCACCGAACCCGGCGCACCCGCACACGCCGGAGCGCACCGATGACCACGACGCCCATCGGGCCGGCCCTGGCGCGACTGGCCCCGGTCGGGCTCGCCGAGCTCGTCGACCGGGCCGCGCTGCAGACCCGGGTGGACCGCAAGTATCCGGTTCCGGCGGAGTCCCTGCCCTTTCTGCTGGAACGGCTCACGCCGTACGCCCGGGTGCTGGACATCGACGGCGAACGCAGCTTCCGCTATCGGTCGGTGTATTTCGACACCCCGCAGCTGGTCAGCTATCACCGCGCGGCCCAGCGCAGGCGGCGGCGTTTCAAGGTGCGCACCCGCACCTATCTCGACTCCGCCGAGTGCTGGCTGGAGGTCAAGATAAACGGCGCGCGGGGGAGCATCACCAAGCACCGGCTGCCCTATCACCCCGGGGACTGCGGCACCGTGGACCCGGGGCGCGACTTCGTCGACGAGGCGCTCGCCCGCGAGTCGATCGGTCCCGCCGCCGGGAGCCGCCTCGACCCGATCCTGGTGACCGAGTACCGGCGCGCCACCCTGCTGCTGCCGGACACCGCGAGCCGGGTCACCGTCGACACCGCACTGACCTGGCGGCACGGCGACGCCACGCTGTGGCTGCCCGGCTTGGCCGTCGTCGAGACCAAGACCGCCTCGGCCGCGACGCTGGTCGACCGCATGCTGTGGCGTGCGGGCATGCGGCCCGCCCGCATCTCCAAGTACGCCACCGGCCTGGCCGCTCTCCGCCCCGACCTGCCCGACGGGCCGTGGCGGCGGACGCTGCGCCGCCATTTCCACGGCGCGGCGTCACCGGCCGGTCCCACACTCTCCCCCCTCCCCGAACAGGAGGCATCGTGCGTCTGACCCTCCGCAGCACCGGCGCGGCCGCGGCCCGCCGCGTCACGAGGGCCGCGGTCGCCGCCGTGGTCCTCGCGGGACTGCTCAACGCGTACCCGCCGCCGGCCGGCGCCGCATCGGCGTCCGGCGCCGGGCCGGCCGGACGCGTCGCGAGCGCCGCCACGTCCGCCGCCACGTCCGCCGCCGCATCGGCAGCCGCGTCCGCCGCGGCGGACGACCTGACGGGCGACATCGTCTTCTCCGTGCCGAGCGGCACCTTCCAGGGCCAGGTGTCGGTGTCGCTGAGCACCGCGGTCAGCGGCGCGCAGATCCGCTACACCACCGACGGAACGCCGCCCACCGCGCAGTCGGCGCTCTACGGTGGCCAGCCGTTGCAGTTCACCCGCACCACACAGCTGCGCGCGCAGGCCTTCGCCGGCGGCACGGCGTCCGGCGAACCCGGCACGGCCATGTACGTCGCCCGCGACACCACCACGGCCCACGACCTGCCGGTGGTCCTGATCGACTCGTACGGCAAGGGCAAGCCCGGCCGGGAGTACCTGGACGCCGCGACCATGATCTTCGAGCCGGGCGGCGGAGCGACGACGTCGCTGGCCGCGGCCCCGGCGGTCGCCACCCGCTCCGGATTCCATCTGCGGGGACAGTCGTCGGCCAGCTTCGAGAAGGCGCCGTACCGCCTCGAGTTCCGGGACAACGACAACGACGACGCCGACTACCCGGTGCTGGGGATGCCCGCCGACTCCGACTGGGTGCTGCGCGGGCCCTTCCCCGACAAGTCGCTGATCCGCGAAGCCCTGGTGTACGACCTCGGCAAGGAGATGGGGCTGAAGGTGCCCCGGTATCGGTTCGTGGAGCTCTACGTGAACGGCGACTCCGGTCCGGTGGGCGCCGACGACTACATGGGCGTCTACCTGCTCACCGAGACGATCAAGAACAGCAAGAACCGTCTCGACCTGAAGAAGCTGGACGAGGACGACACGACCCTGCCGAAGATCACGGGCGGGTACATCTTCAAGTTCGAATGGATGGCCGCGGAGGAGCCGACACTGGCGTGCACCGGGGCGGCGGCCACCTGCTGGACCTACCTCGAAGTGGTCGACCCCTCGCCCCTGCAAACCCAGCAGAAGGACTGGTTGCGGGGCCACATCCAGGAGTTCCACAACGTGCTGCACGCGCAGAACTTCGCCGACCCGAACACCGGCTACCGGGCGTACATCGACGTGAACTCCTTCGTCGACCAGCTCATCGTCTACGAGCTGAGCCGGAACATGGACGCCAACTATCGCAGCGCGTACTTCTACAAGGACCGGGACACCAAGATCTTCGCGGGCCCGCTGTGGGACTACGACCTCACCTTCGGCGTGGGCGGGTTCTTCCAGAACGACCAGGCCGCGGGCTGGCAGTACCAGCAGACCCGGCAGCCGGTCGCCAACGACTGGTTCACCCAGCTCATGCGGGATCCCGCCTTCGTCGACCAGGTCAGGTCGCGCTGGCAGACGCTGCGCCGTGGCCTGCTGTCCGACTCGGCCCTGCGGAGCAGGATCGAGGCTCTCTCCGCGCCGCTGGCGAACGCGGCGCAGCGCAACTTCCAGCGCTGGCCGAACCTCACGACGCGGACCATCGGCTTCTTCAACACGCCGACCGCGTCCACCTGGCAGGGGCAGGTGCAGTACCTGCGCGACTGGACGCTGAACCGCGCGGCGTGGCTGGACTCGACGTCGGGGTGGGGCGGCCCGGTCACCTCGCCCAGCCCGAGTCCCTCGCCCAGCCCGAGTCCCTCACCGAGCCCCTCCCCCAGCGTCTCGCCGAGTCCCTCGCCGAGCGCGAGTCCGAGCCGGTCGCCGAGCCCTTCGCCGAGCCCTTCGCCGTCCGGCGGGACGACCGGCGCGTGCTCGGCGACGATGCGGGTGGTGAACTCCTGGGCCGGCGGGTTCCAGGGTGAGGTCACGGTGCGCGCGGGCAACGCGGCGGTCAACGGCTGGACCGTGAAGTGGACCTGGCCCGGTGGGCAGACCATCACCCAGCTCTGGGGAGGCCTGAGCTCCGGCTCCGGCTCGGCCGTGACGGTGCGCAACGAGACCTGGAACGGCTCGGTCGCGGCCAACGGGAGCACGACCTTCGGCTTCATCGGCAACGGTTCGTCGGCCACCCCCGCGGCCACCTGCACCAGCCCCTGACGGGGGACGGCGAGGTCCCGTTCCGGCCATCGGCCCGGGCGGGACCTCCGCACACCTGCGTGACGGTCAGCCGCCTCCGACGTGCCGGGACACCAGCGCCGACATCACGGCGGGCGGCAGTGCCGGATTGGCCGCGGCCGCCTGCCCCACCGCCCAGTCGTCGTCGGCGAGCAGCTCGACGACGACCCGCGGCGGCAGTGCCGGGTGACCCGCGGCGACGGGCCTGGCCCGCGGATCCCGCAGGCAGGCCGACAGCGCCCGGGCCGTCGCGTTGGGATGCCGCGCCACCTCGCGGAACGCCTTGCGCGCCGGCGGATCGTGCCGGACCAGGTCCTCCAGCAGCTCCGGCGGGGCGTCCGGATTCCTCGCCACCCTGGCGACGACCTGTACGCCGTGCCGGGCGACCATCGCGCGCAGCCGGCTTTCGGACAGGCCCGGATGCGGCGCGACAGACTTGGCGACCTTCGCGTCGGGGTCGGCGGCGAGCGCGTCACGGGTCGCGGGCGGCAGATCGCGCCGTTCGGCCGTCAACATCCGCACGGCCGGGTCCGGCGAGGCGGCCAGTTCCTCCACCTCCGCCCGCGAGGCGGCGGCGATCCGCGGCAGCAGGGTGGGACCGACCCTGACGGCCCCGGCCAGCCGGGTGAGCACCTCCAGCGGTACGCGTGGGTTGTGGGCGAGCCTGCGCCGCACGTCGTAACCGGCGTCTTCGGCCAGCCGGTGGATCAGGGCGTCACCGATCGAGGAATTCTCCGCGAGAGTGCCGCGGATGCCCGCCTCCGGACTGCCGGCGAGGCGTTCGTACACCTCCGGGGGCAGGTCGGTGCGGCCGGCCAGCTCCCAGCGCAGCAACGTCGAGGGGTGATCGGCGAAGCCGGCCACGGCCGCGGCGGGCGTGGCCGGGTTACGCAGCGCGTACTGCTGCGTCGCATGGACCGTGGACTCGTGGGAACCGTCACACGAGGCGTCCGACGGCAGCCCGCAGTCGGGCTCCTGACAGTCCGGGTCGTGGACGAACGGCGTCCGCTTCCGGTCGCAGACCAGGCACCGCCGAGCCGGGGAGACGCCTTCACCGGTGAGCAGCGCGGCCAGCACCTCCGGCGGTGTCGCCTCGTTGACGGCCACCGCGCGGCGGACCTCGGCATGCGGGTGCTCCGCGAGCCGCGCCGCCGTGTCCGGCGTCGTCCACAGCGCGAGCTCCGCGACGACCCCTATGTCGGCGTCCGCCGCGAGGACTTCCGTCACATCGGACGGAAGACCGGGGCAGCCGGCCAGCCGCTCCCGGCGGCCGGGGTCCGGATCCGCCGCGAACAGGCGTGCCCATTCCGGACGGCCCGCTCCCTCGGCGAGCAGGGCGAGCGCGGCGGACGGCTGCGCCACCGGATCGATGTCGCCGGCCGTCAGCAGACCCCGCTCCGCGAGCCCCGCCGCGCTGTCCTCGTCACGCGCGACCAGCGCCGCCGCCTGCTCGCGGGTCAGGTCCGCGCGCTCGGCCAGGCCGGCGGCGACGACCTCGTCCGCGGTCCTGACCAGCCGGTCCAGCAGATCGGACGGCAGGGCCGGATTGACCGCGAGGCCGTACAGGACATGGTCCACAGGGACATACTGCCTTGGCTTTGATCATCACGGCACGTTCCCGCCCGACATGGCGGAGAAGCCGTCGGCACGGCCATCCCGTGCCGCGGCCGTCGCCGCGGGCACAGGATCGTCGCGCGTTCAGCTCTCCCCGGTGCCGACGTAGATCACCGCGTGCTTCACGGCGACGGGCGTCCACGGCACGATGACCACGGCGCCGCTCCGTTCGAAGACCCGGGCGTCCTCCCCGTCGGTGCCGTACTCCTGCGGCAACTCCGCCACCTCCGCCGCCTTGCCGGTGGCCGCGTCCAGGCGCACGAGCCGCGGAGGCAGGTCGCGCCGGTCGCCGACCTCCAGGGCGAGCAGGCCGTGGTCGTCCGCGCGGACGAGAGTCAGCATCGTGGGTTTGGTGCCGGACGACTGCCACACCTGCTTGCCGGTCTTGAGGTCGAAGGCGAGCGCCATGTCGCTCGACCGCCCCGCGCCCTTCACGTTCTCCGGGAAGGTCATGAGGTAGAGACGGTCACCGTGCACGGCATAGCGGCGCTGCTCGAACATCCCGTTCACGAACGGCACCGTGTTCATGGCGAGCATGTCCACCTTGCCCGTCGTGAACTCGCTGACCTCGCCGCCCCGGTCGTCGAGGACGGTGAAGGTGTTCCTGTCGCCGTCCTCCCGGCTGACGATCGGCGGGTCGGCCGACAGCATCGTGCTCATCAGGCGCAGCTCGCCTATCTTGTGCTGCCATCCGGCCTTGCCGGTCTTCGGGTCGAGCGCCTGCACGACGCCGCCCGAGCCCCGGAAGGCGCAGTCGAGGAGCAGGGCCACCCGGGTGGCCGCCGCGTTCACGTCCTTGACATGGCAGCCTTCGGGCAACTGGTAGGTCCACTGCTTGCCGCCGTCCGACAGCCGGTAGCCGGACAGGACGCGGTCGGCGTACACCACGGCGACGTCGCCCGCGCTCATGATCTGAGGCACGATGAGCAGGTTGGCCAGCCGGGACTTCTCCGCCGGAATCCTGACCTTCCAGGTGATCTTCCCTGTCGCGGTGTCGATCCCGGCCAGGTGGTCGCACAGCTGGTCGCTGCCGTACGCCACGGCGCCCTTGCCCTCGGCCAGGTCGGGGGTGGCGCCGCAGAGCTGGTCACCGGGCGAGGGCGTGCCCCAGGCGCGCTTGCCCGAGGCCAGCTCGTAGGCGAGCACCCCGTCCCGCTGCACCCGCATCACCGTCTTGTCGCCGAGCCAGCTCGCGAACGCGAGCCCCTGGGAGAAATCCATGCTGTCGGCGTTCGCGAGCGGGACGGACCACTCCTTCCCCCCGCCGCCGCCGGGTCCGGTGCCGGAACCTCCGCCCGCCACGAACCAGGCGGTTCCGGCGCCCACCGCGAGCAGCACCACCAGCCCGAGCGCGACGAACAGCAGCGTTCTGCCGCTGCCTCCGGGTGCCGACGGCTGTGGCGGGGGACCCTGGGCAGGAAATGCCGGAGCGGCGTAGCCCTGCTGGCCGGGGTAGCCCTGGCCCGCGTAACCGCCCTGCTGAGCGGCGTAGCCCTGCTGACCCGGGTGCCAGGGCGCCTGGCCCTGCCCGGGCGGAAGGGGGGCCGGAGCGGCCTGACCCGGCTGCTGCTGTTGCCAGGGCTGCGGGTACGGCGAGCCGGAATACCCCTGACCCGGCTGGCCCTGAACCGGCTGGCCCTGAGCCGGCTGGCCTTGAGCTGACTGGCCCGGCCCCGGGTACCCCTGGCCCGGCTGGCCCTGCCCCGGCTGGCCCTGACCCGGCTGCCCGTACGGTGCCGAAACGCCGGGGGCGTCCGGGCCCCAGGTCGCGGCCTGGCCGGGCGGGCCGTACCCGGGAGGGGTCTGCGGGCCCGGCCCGGGCTGCCCCGGCGGCGCGGGCGCATCCCACTGCCCCTGACCACCCTGCTGGCCGTACGCCTGCTCCCCATACCCTGCTTGACCTGGCACGGGCTGCCCGTACGCCTGCTGGCCGTAGGCCGATTGACCATACCCGGGTTGGCCGACCCCGGGCTGACCGTACGCCGGCTGGCCTGGCACGGGCTGCCCGTACCCTGCTTGGCCGGACGCAGGCTGCCCGTACGCCTGCTGGCCGTAGGCCGACTGGCCATACCCGGGTTGGCCGACCCCGGGCTGACCGTACGCCGGCTGACCGTACGCCGACTGGCCGGGGGCGGGCCGGCCCCATCCCCCCGCCGCACCCGGCTGCCCCTGGCCCGGGTGCGGCTGCTCCTGCCCGTCGAGGTACGGCGCGGGCGCGTTGGAGCCGATGTGCGGGTCCCCGGCATGCTGATCCGTCATGTCTCTCCCCCGATCACGCGAGCTGGGCGCGGACGTAGCCCGCCCACTGCCGCTCGAAGCCCGCCTTCGTCACCCCGAGCGCCTGGAACATGGCGGCCTCGCTGTCGTCGCCGGACGCCCGGTAGGCCGCGACCACGCCCTCGACCAGCTTCCGCTCGCCGTACTTCTCGGCGATGAACCGCATGGCCAGATGCCCCATGAAGTAGTTGGTGTTCGTCATCCCCTTGAAGTCCCAGAGAGCGTTGGTCGGCAGCGTGCCCTCGAAGGGCATGGCGAGCCGTCCCTGCAGGTAGGCGCGGCCCTCCGGGAATCGCCGGTTCTCCGTGATCGGCCGGTCCCGGCCGGCCACGTACTCGGCGAAGCCCTCGACGATCCACTTCGACCTGCCGAGGAAGCTGAACTCCGCACTGTCGAGGCCGGCGATCAGCGAGTGCGCCAGCTCGTGCTCGGAGATCTCCAAGATGCCCTGGTCGTCCTTGAAGAACGCGGTGGTCGTGTCCATCACGACGCGGGTGCCGCCGACCTTCACCGTGTCGTCTCCGACCCCCCAGCTCGGCATGCCGATCGAGATGCCGGCCTCCTCCGCCTTGGCCGTACGGAACAGCCTGCCGAGCTGGGCCTGTCCCTTGACCAGCGCCACGACGAACCCGGCCGGCACGGCGGCGTTCGGATCGCCGTTCTTCCGCCAGAACGCGAGGTCGCCCGCGGCGGCTGCGGAGACGGTCGGCGCGACACGCCGGGCCAGGGCGGCGTCCTGCGGCCTGGCGAGAACCAGGTTGCTCCCCGCCTTGACCACCGCGATGTCCGGCCAGATGTCCCACGGCCCGGGGTAGTACATCGTCTTCGACTCCTCGCCGCTGATCGTCGGCGGCGCGCCTGCCACCTTCGTCACGACGAGAGGCGCGTGCGGTGACGCCTTCTCGATGGTCCAGCGGTACCACTCGGCGACCGGACGCAGATCGATGCCGGCGAAGCGGTGGACGAACGCGACGTCCTGCGTGAACTTCACGCCCCGCCCGAAGCTGTCCTCGGCCCGGCCCTGGCGGCGCAGCACCTGGTAGGACTTCTCGGCCAGCGGCATTTTGCGCAGGTTGGCGAAGACCCTCGCCTGACCGCGGACCAGAGCGGTGTTCTCCTGGTCGAAGATCGAGGTGAACGCCTTCGCGTCACCCGAGGCCAGCGCCTTGCTGTGCCCCTCGACCAGCTCGGCGATCTCCTCGTCCTTCACGACGACCGTGTTCGGGTCGGTGACGCCGTCACCCGCGGCGCCGCCACCGGAGCCTCCGCCCCGCAGGACCAGGCCCACCCCCGCGCCCACCGCGACGACGAGGACGAGAGACACGATGCCGAGCGTCACCCACAGCCCGGTCTTGCGTCTTGGGGCGGGGGGTGGAGGAGGCGACTGCCACTGCTGTGGTGGTGGAGGACCGTACCCCCATTGCGGCTGAGAAGAAGGTGGAGACTGCCACTGCGGCGGTTGAGGCGGATACTGCTGCTGATAATCGGGCCCCGTCGTCACTTCTGCCCCGTAATGATCACAGTTACCGAAAGGCGTAAATCGTACCAGCGACCGGGAAGCGCCCACGGGCGCTTCCCCCGCCGCACCCCCATGCTTTCGGTAAGGCATCTGACCAGCGGATTTCCACTCCATCGGCCGAACGTGCCAGACCCTGGCGGACGATCCGCAGGGACCCGCGGCCATTCGAGCCAATCGACACGTCCGTATCGGCGGCAAATGGAACGATCCATTTCACAGAAGCGAGGGACCAGTCATCCTTGGCACCGTGACGACCGCTATGGAGCGACGTCCGCGTCATCCGGCAGCAATCAGGGAGCGCGGCGACGAACCGGGCGGGCGCGCCGGAGCATTCCCTGTCATCACGCCCGGTGAACCTTTTAATCTAGGAGCATGTTCACCCGACCGTACAGCCCCGAGAACTATCCGGATCACGTCGCCGCATTCGAGGAATTCGTTTCCTCTCCCGAGGGCCGGCGGTTGGTGGAAGAGCATCTGGAACGGCAGTTCGACGAGGGCGAGCTACTGGCCGTCCCGCCGCTTCGCGAGCCCGACTATCGGAAAGCGCTCGGACAGGCCTTACAAGACGAATCGTTCGCACAGCTCGTACGGAAGAACCCTTCCGAGGTCGTTCAGGGGACCGCCGCCGCATTGATCGACTTGAACCGGCGGATCCTGGCTTCCCGCGAAGCCGTCATGTACAGCCCGTTCGAAGTGGACGGATGGGGCGAACTCCACGAACTCGTGACCGCGCGCTTCAAGAAATCAGCAGCGGACTCCGCCCTTGTCAGCATCCTGTTCACACAACCCAAATCCATCGTCTACCGAGACCTCCGACGCAACCACGCATATATAGACATCCGTTCCGGACTGCGCTGGGACCTGTACGTCGCAGGATACGAAGCAGTGCCGATCCTGAACAGGTGGAGGTTCGACGCCCGGGGCTTCAATGAGATACGAGAGCATGTGGAGAGCGAGCACAAGGCGGCTCTGATATCGCCGCACGCACCCGTGACCCGACCACCCTGGCATTTCTCGGGCACGGCCGACTTGGTAAGCGTGATGGTGTATTTCAACGGCTCCACCACGAAGTACGACTGGCTCTCCCTCAAGGGCGTTCGGCTGCTGGATTCCAAGAGCCGGTATATCAGTCACAGCCTGGGTGAGGTGGTCGAGACGCTGAGCGATTGGCGGGACGACACGGATCCGGCCGCCTTACGCGCCCTGGCCCCAGGAGAGGTGTACGCCTCCGCCGAGCCGGCGCTCTCTCTGACACCGTATCTGCTCGCAGCCGGATCGAAACTCCTGGAGGGAGTGGCGGTCAATACGGCCTACGACCTGCTGAAGAAGCTCATCGCAGGCTGAGCCCGCGCCCTGTTCGACTGCGACCGGGGCCCGCCGTGGTGCCGGTCGCGGACCGGCCCGAGCACCTCTCTGTGACACCCCATCAAGCGGATCCCCACCGGCCGATGCGCTGGAAGCCTGTTTGTCAGTCATCCGCGCAATACTCGCCGCTGGCGATCACGAGGATGAGGCATCCGAGATGGCACCGTTCCGTCGTGTCGCCTCAACGAGGAGCTCTACCTTTGTGGAGGTATCGGCATGAGCGCGGCTCGGGTGCTGACCTATGTCGGCGGCGGTTCGGCGAAGTTCTGGGAGGTTCGCCAGGACGGCACGGAGCTGAACATCCGCTATGGGCGGGTGGGCACGGCCGGTCAGACGCAGGTGAAGTCGTTCGACTCCGCTGCCGCCGCTGAGGCGGCGGCCGGCAAACTGGTGGCGGAGAAGTTACGCAAGGGCTACACGGAAGACGCGGCCGCCGCGCCGGTGACCGCCCGGCCGGCGACCTCCCCGGCGGGAACCGACAGCGTCGCGGACGAGGACCGGCTGACGATGCCGCCCGCGTGGCTGCGCGCTCTTCATCCGCGGCGGGGCGGAGCGAAGGTGACCGTGAAGAAGCCCGACGCGCGTGCACCCGAAAAACTCGCCGCGCTGCTGGACGAGCACCGCAAGCAGCTCATTGACGTGCTGACGAAGTGTTCCGATCCGGAGATCGCCTCCGCAGGCACGGCGTACCTGGCCGGGGAGCCCGACGCCCCGCCGCTGGGCGCCGCGGTGGTCGCCGCGATCGTGGGCGCGTCCTGGCCTTCGAGTGAGGAGATGTCGCTCCCTCTGTTCGCCGAAGCATGGCTGGTCGAACGCGGCCTGACGTTCGCGGCGGTGGCCGCGACCGAACTGGCCTCGCTGCATTTCAATTTCTTCTCGGGCATGCGGCCGGTCCAGCGGCTGGCCGACCACGATTCCCCCACGCACTGGCGCGACTGGAATCGGCTGAAGCCCGCCACGCGGGTCCGCGCCGTCCTCGCCACCGCGTCGGACGCCGAGTATGCCGAGGTCGTCGCGGCGCTGGCGCAAAGCCGTGAGGGAGGGCTCCACCACCGAGTGGCGGCTTCCTACCTGGTGCCGACCGAGGCCGAGTGGGTCGCGGCCGACTGCGCGGAGATGAGCCGCCTCAATCGGGGGCTCGCCTTCATCCTGATCACCGCGATCAGCACGCCGGAGCTCGCGACGCTGATCGCGACCCACGCGCAGGCGTACTGGATCGCAGACTCCCTCGCCCTGCTCGCCACGGTCGTCGACGGCCTGGGGAACGCGGCCGTGCCGGTGCTGGCCGGGTGGTTCGACGACGTCCACGACGCGGACAGTCAGCGGCGGCTGCTGGGCGTGCTCGCCGAACTGCCGACCGACGCGGCGATGCAGGCGCTCCTCGACCGGATCGAGCACAAGCACACCCAGCCGGCCCTCCTGCGCGCGGCGGCCCGCTTCCCGCGCCGGGCGATGCGGATGCTGGCCGCCCACGACGGCAAGACCACAGACCTGCTGCTACGCGCCCACGTGCTGTCCCATCTCGACCTGGTGGCCGAGGTGAGGGCGGCCGTCGGCGACGCCGCCGCCCGGCGGATCGACGCGATCGCGACCGCCGCGACGGCCGCCACCGCTCCGGCCGAGGCCCTGCCCGAGGTGCTGGTCAGCCCGCCCTGGACCCGTCGGCGTACGGCCCGCAGGCCGGTCGTCGTGGCCGGCCTGGTGTGCACCGATGAGCCGGCCGTGGTGTGGAGGCCGGGCGAGCGCGACACGTGGCGTCCCGCCCGGCCGGGTGACGAAGCATGGAACCGGCCCTGGCGTGAGAGCTGGGAAGCGGTCGCCGCCCGGATCGCCGACGGCCGGGGTGCCGTGTGGCACGACGAGATCGCCCTGTTCGTCGCCGGGCCCGACGAACTGGCCGCACCGCTGATCGGGAGGTGGCGCCCGGCCGACCTTTACGGGGCCTCCGAGTGGATGCCGAGGGTGGTCGCCAGGTTCGAGCTGGCAGCGCTGCCCGCGGTGCTGGACAGCGCCCGGCGTGGCCCCGCGTCGGTCGCTCCGGCGCTGCTTCCGTTCACCGGCCCGGAGATCGCCGTGCTGATGGCCGGGTGGCTGGCGCGGCTTAAGTCGGTGCGCGCCACCGCGCTGGCGTGGCTGGCCCGTCACCCCGAGGCGGCCGCGAGGGCGCTGATCCCGCCGGCGCTGGGCAAGCCCGGGGTGGCCCGGCGGCAGGCCGAGCAGGCGCTGGCGGTGCTGGCCGCGGGGGGCGCCCGCGACGCCGTCGCGCAGGCCGCCGCGGGTTACGGCCCCGCCGCCGAGGCCGCGGTCGCCGACCTGCTCGCGGCCGACCCGCTCGACGCGCTGCCCGCCAAGATGCCCGTGCTGCCCGAGTGGGCGGAGGCCGCGATCCTGACCCCGATCCACCTGCGGGGCGACGCGGGCGCGCTGCCGCCCGAGTCGGTCCGCCATCTGATGACGATGCTGGCGATCTCCCGGCCCGGTGAGCCGTACGCCGGTCTCGCCCTGGTCAAGGAGGCCTGCGACGCCCGCAGCCTCGCGGACTTCGTCTGGTCGCTGTTCCAGCGCTGGCAGACGGCCGGCTATCCGTCCAAAGAGAGCTGGGTGATGGACGCGCTGGGCCTGCTCGGCGACGACGAGACCGTCCGGCGGCTGACGCCGTTGATCAGGGCCTGGCCCGGCGAGGGCGGGCACGCCCGTGCGGTCGCGGGCCTGGACCTGCTGGCCGGCATCGGTTCCGAGGTCGCGTTGATGCACCTGCACGGCATCGCCGAGAAGGTCAAGTTCAGCGGGCTCAAGAACCGGGCCAGGCAGAAGATGGACGAGGTCGCCGCGGATCTCGGTCTGACGCCGCAGGAACTGGCCGACCGCCTGGTGCCGGACTTCGGGCTGTCCGCCGAGGGCAGCCTGACCCTCGACTACGGCCGCAGGCGGTTCGTCGTCGGCTTCGACGAGCAGCTCAAGCCCTACGTGGCCGACGCCGCGGGAAAGCGGCTCAAGAACCTGCCCAAGCCGGGGGCGAACGACGATCCGGACCTCGCGCCCGCCGCCTACCAGCGGTTCGCCGGGCTGAAGAAGGACGTGCGCGCCGTGGCCGCGGACAACATCCACCGGCTGGAGCAGGCCATGATGAACCGGCGCCGCTGGAGCGGTGCGGACTTCAGGCGGCTGCTCGTCGGCCACCCGCTGCTCTGGCACATCGTGCGGCGGCTGGTGTGGGGGCTCTATGACCCCTCGGGCCGGCTCGTGGGCGCCCTGCGCGTGGCCGAGGACCGCAGTTTCGCCGACGTCGAGGACGACACGCTGACCTTGCCCGACGACGCCGTCGTCGGGGTGGCGCACCCGCTGGAGCTGGGCGAGGACCTGGCCGCCTGGGCGGAGGTGTTCGCCGACTACGAGATCCTGCAGCCGTTCCCGCAACTGGGCCGGGAGACGTACGGCCCGGACGAGACGTTGCTGGCCGAGATCCACTCGGCCAAGATCCCCACCGTGAAAATCATCGGCCTGGAACGGCGCGGCTGGCGGCGGGGTTACCCGCAGGACGCCGGCCTCCAGTTCTGGATAGAGCGGGACGTGCCGGGCGGCCAGATCATCACGATCGGGATCAGCCCGGGCATCGCGATCGGCCACCTCGACTTCGCCGACGAGCAGACCCTGGAGGGAATCGCTCTCGACGGCCTCGATCCGGTCACCGTCTCCGAGATCCTGCGCGACCTGCGGGAGATCACCCGATGAACGAGCACGTCCAGCGGCCCCCGGCCGAGATCCGCTACGCCGACGAGCTGGCCCGGCTGCGCGACGGTGACACCGACGACCGGCCGCCCGGCTGGGCGCTGAGTCTGCGGGCCGCCCGGCGCTTCGTCCTCGGGGACGAGAAGCTCGGCATCAGCCGCAAGTTCGTGGGCGACCCCTCGCTGATCGACCGGTCCCTGGTGACGCTCGCGACCAACCGCGGGCTGATGCTGGTGGGCGAGCCGGGCACGGCCAAGTCGCTGCTGTCGGAGCTGCTCGCCGCGGCGGTGAGCGGAACGTCGACGCTCACCATCCAGGGCGGAGCGGCCACCACGGAAGACCAGATCAAGTATTCGTGGAACTACGCGCTGCTGGTCGCGGAGGGCCCGTCCCCCCGGTCGCTGGTGGCCGCACCGCTGCTGCGCGGTATGGCCGAGGGCAAGGTGGTGCGCTTCGAGGAGATCACCCGGTGCCCCCTTGAGGTGCAGGACTGCCTGCTGTCGCCGCTGTCGGACCGCGTGCTCGCCATACCGGAGCTGACCGGCCCGGAGGCGATGGTGTTCGCCCGGGAGGGGTTCACCGTCATCGCCACCGCCAACACCCGCGACCGCGGCGTCAACGAGATGAGCGCCGCGCTCAAGCGCCGCTTCAACTTCGAGACGGTCTTCCCCATCGCCGACTTCGACACCGAGCTGCTGCTGGTGGAGGCGGAGGCCACGGCTCTCCTGAAGCGGTCGGGCGTCGGCGCGCCGCCACGGCGCGACGTGCTGGAGGTCCTGGTCACCACGTTCCGGGAGCTGCGCGAGGGGCAGACGGCGCGCGGTGACGCCACCGACCGGCTGTCGGGAGTGATGAGCACCGCCGAGGCCGTCTCGGTCGCGCATGCCGTCGGGCTGCGCGGGTGGTTCCTGCGCGGGGAGCCCGGTGACGCCGCCGACGTGGTCTCCTGCCTCGCCGGCACGGCGGCCAAGGACAACCCGGAAGACCTGGCGAAACTCCGCAGATATCTGGAGCAGAGGCGGCCCGGAGACCAGTGGAAGGCCTTGTACGAGGCCCGTCACCTGCTGCCGGGCTGACCATGGCGGTCACGTTCCTCGGCGTGCGGCACCACAGCCCCGCCTGCGCCCGGCTGGTCGCCGACACCATCCGGTCCGTACGGCCCGCGTACGTGCTGGTGGAGGGCCCCGCGGACATGAACCACAGGATGGACGAGCTCCTGCTGGGCCATGAGCTGCCGATCGCGGTCTACAGCGGCTATCGGGATCCGGAACGACGGCACGGCTCATGGACACCGTTGTGCGACTACTCCCCGGAGTGGACGGCGCTGACCGCCGGCCGTGACGTCGGCGCCGAGCTGCGCTTCATCGACCTGCCCGCCTGGCATCCGGCGCTGGCCGAGGTGCGCAACCGGTACGCCGACGCGGAGGCGCGCTACAACGAGGTGACCGGACGGCTGTGCCGCGCCTTCTCCGTGGACAACGTGGACGCCCTGTGGGACCACCTATTCGAGATCGAACCGGCCGACGGGCTGGCCGAACGGCTGGCCGCCTATTTCGACCTGGTGCGCGGCGACACGCGGACCGGTTCCGACGACATGGCTCGCGAGGCGTACATGGCGCAGTGGATCCGGGCGGCGGCCGCCGACGCGGGCGACGGGCCGGTGGTCGTGGTCACGGGCGGATTCCACCGCCCCGCGCTGATGCGGCTGGCGGAGCAGGGCGACCGGAGCTGGCCGGAGGTGCCACAACCGCCCGTGGACGCGGTCGCCGCCAGTTATCTGGTGCCCTACTCGTTCCGGCGGCTGGACGCCCTCGACGGCTACCAGTCGGGCATGCCGTCGCCCGGCTACTACCAGCACCTGTGGGAGTCCGGTCCCGCCGACGCCGCCCGCAGGCTCACCGAGGCGGTGACGGCCCGGTTGCGGGAGCGGCGTCAGCCGGTGTCCACCGCGGACCTGATCGCCGCCCGGGCCACCGCGGACGGTCTCGCGTTGATGCGCGGTCATCCGCTTCCGGCCCGGGTCGACGTGCTGGACGGCCTGGCAGGCGCACTGGTCGACGAGGCGATCGAGGTCCCGCTGCCCTGGGCGACCCGCGGCTCGCTGCGGGCCGGCACCCACCCCGTGATCGTGGAGATGATCGCGGCCCTCAGCGGTGATCGGGTGGGCCGCCTGCATCACTCGACTCCGTTGCCACCGCTGGTCCACGCGGTTCTCCCGGTGGTGGGCGGCCCGGGTGAGGAACGGCTCGACCTCGGCGAGGAGGCCGGCCGCGAGCGCAGCCGGTTGCTGCACCGGCTGCGGGTGCTGCGGATCCCCGGCGTGGTCCGAACCTCGGGACCTCGTCTGATGGACGGCGCCGAGCTCGTCGAACGATGGACGCTGACCGAGTCCGACGACCGGCTGCCCGCGCTGATCGAGGCCGGTGGCTATGGCGTCGACCCGCAGGAGGCGGCGGCCGCCGCCCTCGCCGAACGGATCCCCGGCGCCGGCCTGGACCAGCTCGCCGACGTCCTGTTCGACACGGCGCTGTGCGGCCTCGGCGAGCTGACCGGGCAGGTGCTGGACGACCTCGCGCGGGCCGTCGGCGCGGCGACCGACCTGGGATCGCTGGGCCGCACCCTCACCGTCGCCCTGGCCATGTGGCGCCACGACGACCTGTTCCGCACCAGCGGCAGCACCACCCTGGGCATGGTCGTGGCGACCGCCACCCGCCGGGCGCTGTGGCTGGCCGAAGATGTGCGCGGCGGCCCGGCACCGGCCGACCTCCATCGCATCGGCGCCGTGGTCGCCGTACGCGACGCGCTCCGGCACGCCGGCCCGTCGCTCGGACTGGACACGCAGGCGGCGCTGGGCGTCGCCGACCGGATCGCCGTCCGTCAGGACGCGCCGCCCGACCTGCGGGGGGCGTCGCTGGGCCTGGGCTGGTCACTGCGGGGCACGGCCGCCGCGGACCCGGCCCGGGCGGTGCGCGGCGCGTTCGTCCCCGCGTCGGCCGGGGACTGGCTGGCCGGGTTGTTCGCGCTCGCGCGGGAGGAGGTGCTGCACACCGGCGGCATGCTGGAGCTGCTCGACGAGCTGGTCGGAGAGTTGACCGATCACGACTTCCTGGTGGCTCTGCCCGCGCTGCGCCAGGCGTTCGGCTTCTTCCCCCCTCGCGAACGGCACCTCATCGCCACCCGTCTGGTCGAACGGCGCGCCGGGGGTGCGTCCGCATGGGACCTGACGCGGCTGGACGCGGCGCCGGAGCTCGTGGCCGCCGGCAGGGCACTGGACGAACGGGTCGACGCGGCGCTGCGCCGGGAGGGACTGATCACACCATGACCGACCCCACCCTCGAACGGTGGCGCCTGCTGCTCGGCGAAGCGGGCAGCGCCTGCCTCGCCGGGCAACGGCTCGGCACACAGGCCGCCGCCCGTGACGCGGCCATGGACTGGCTCTACGGCCGCGACGAGGAGCTACGCCGGCGTGGTGTGCGGCAGGGCGGGACGGGTGAGTCGACGCTGACCACCTTCGACTGGCTGGACGACATCGCACGGCTGTTTCCCAAGGAGACCGTCGAACGCCTGCACCGTGACGCCGTCGAGCGCTACGAGATCCATGACGTGGTGACCGACCCGGAAGTGCTGGCGCGCGTCGAGCCCAACCCCGCGCTGCTCAAGGCGGTGCTGCGGACCAAGCACCTGATGAACCCGCAGGTGCTGCGGCTGGCCAGGCGGATCGTGGAGCAGGTGGTGAGGCAGCTCATGGACAAGCTCGCCACCGAGGTTCGCAGCGCGTTCTCCGGCACCAAGGTGCGCAGGCCCGGCCGGATGCGGCTGGCCCGCAACTTCGACATGGTCAGGACCCTGCGCGCCAACCTCGGCCGCTATCAGCCCGAGACCGGCAAGGTGGTGATCGAGACCCCGTACTTCTTCTCCCGCACCCGCCGCCACCTGGAGCGGTGGCAGGTGATTCTGCTCGTCGACCAGTCCGGGTCGATGGCCGGCTCGGTGATCCACGCGGCGGTCACCGCGGCCTGCCTGTGGGGGTTGCCCGGTGTGCGCACCCACCTGGTCGCCTTCGACACCGAAGTGGTCGACCTGACCGCCGACGTCGACGATCCGGTGGAGTTGCTGATGAAGGTGCAGCTCGGCGGCGGCACCGACATCGCCCGCGCGGCGGCGTACGGCGCGGGCCTGGTGGACCAGCCGCGCCGAGCGATCGTCGTGCTGATCACCGACTTCTTCGAGGGCGGTGATCCGCGCCGGTTGGTGCGGGTCGTACGCGACCTGGTGGCGCAAGGCAGCAAGGTGCTGGGCCTGGCCGCCCTCGACGAGCAGGCCAATCCCGCCTACGACCGGGAGCTGGCGCAGCGCCTGGCCGACGCCGGAGCCTACGTGGGTGCGATGACACCCGGCGAACTGGCGTCCTTCGTCGCGGAGCACGTGGGCCGATGAGGACGGATCTGCTCGGGCTCACGACGGACTCCCTCGCCGCGCTCACCAATCGCGGCCTGGTCAAACGAGCCGGCAAGGAGGCCGCGCCGGAGCTCCGCACCGACCCCGACGGCACCGTGCACGGCAGCTTCTCCGACGGCCCGGCCACGACCCTGCCTCCCGGCGGCCTCGACGCGGCCCGTTGCACCTGCGGCGCCGCAGGCGTCTGCCGGCACGTCATCGGGGTGATCCTCGCCTATCAACGCCTGTCCGCCGAGGCTCCCCCGGCGCCCCTGCCCTGGTCACCGGGGCAGGTGACCGACGACGAACTCACCGACAAGATCGGTGCCCGGCTGATGGCCGCCGCCCGCCGTACGGAGAGAGCCGGCTTCACCGCGCGGGTCCGCCGGGCGACCTCCGCCGACCCGGTGCCGCAGGTGGAGCTGGCCACCGCGACGGTGCGCTTCCTGGTCCCCGGCGATCTCGGGTTCGTCCACACGGACGCCGTCGCCGGCAGCCGCGACGACGTCATCGCCCTGGCGGTGTGGGCGTTCCGGGTCGCCGACGCGCTGTTCCCCGGCGTCCCGGAAGTGCGGGTCGACGTCGGCGGCCGGGCCGAGTCCGGCGCCGGATCCGGGCTGGAGCGGGCCCTGGGTCTGGCCGGCACGGTTCTGCGCGAGGGCGCAGCGCATCTCGGTGAGGGCCTCGACGCCACCATCGCCGACGTGCGGCGCCACCTGGACGCGGCCGGGCTGCGCTGGCCGCTGCTGGCCGTCGGCGACCTCGCCGAACAGCTCACCTCCTACCGCGACCGTGGCGCCCACTACCGTCCCGAGCTGCTCGCGAGTCACATCGCGGAACTACATGCCCGGCATCGGACGGTGACGCGGCCGGACGCCACTCCGCGCGGCAGCGTGCTCGGCACCGCCGAGGCCGCCGAGACGCCGTTGCGCCGGGCCCGGCTGGAGAGCCTCGGCTGCCGCGTCCGTGGCGTCGGCGGCCGGCGGATCGCCGAGGTCTACCTGGTCCACGGCGACAGTGCCATGGTGCTGGTACTCCGCCGTCAGTGGGACGGCGACGACGACGGCGCGGCGCTGGCACTGCGGCGGATCGGCACGTCCACGCTGGCCGCGCTGGCCACCGGCACCCTGGTCACGGAGTCCGCTGTCCGCAGCGCCAGCCGTACGGTGCGGCTGGCCGGTGGACGGATCTCCAAGACGACGATCAGCCCGTCGCGGGGCGCGTGGGGTGAGCTGCCACCGTCTCTGGTGGTGACCGACTTCGCCGCCCTCGGCCGTGAGCTCGACGCCCTCCCCCTCCGGCACGTCCGCCCGCGGGTGGAAGCGGAACTCGTCCGGGTCGTCGCCGTCGCCGGGGTGGAGGCCGTCACCTACGCGCCCGGAGACCAGCGTCTCGACGCCGTCATCGTCGACCGGGCGGGCAACACCGCCACCGTCAGGGCGACCCACACCGGTGCCGCCCCCGGACGCCTCGACTCGCTGGCCGCCGTGCTCGCGGGCGAGGAGGGCGAACCGCGTCACCTCAGCGGGGTGGTCGGACGGACCGCGGGCGGCCTCGTCGTCGAACCGCTCGGCCTGGCGGCAGGCGGCCGAGTCATCGCTCCCGACCTACAGCCGGCCGGGGAGAGCAGCAGGCTCGTGGTCGCCGAGGACGACCGGCACGAACCCCTCACCGCGGCCCTGATCGACACCCGGGATCTGCTCGCCGAAGTCGCTCATCACGGCCTGTCCCACCTGCCGCCGAGCTACGACGACCGGCTCGCCGCCGCGGCGGAGCGGTTGACCATGCTCGGACTGCACAGAATGGCGCAGGCCGTGACGGCCTTCGCGGCGAGGCGGACCCACGACTCCGAGGAGGCGGCCGAGCAGGCCTGGATCGACGCGTACCTGCGCCTGGACGTCGCCCTGGACCTGAGCTGACCGATATGGGGGGCTTGCCCTGTCCGGCAGCGAGCAGTCGCGTGACGCCTTCAAGCCGAAGGCCGGAGCGCTGCGGACGATTCCTTGCTGGCGACTCCCCCGGAGACCTGGGCAGCGAGCGCCCGGCACATGACGTGTGTCCCCCGCGCGAGCTACCGGCGAATGTCCACTGAGCGGTGACGATCTCGGACCGCGTGATCCGTAGCGTTACGACGCAGCCACGGCGCTCCGTCGCTTTCCCCGCCGCATCGCCGTGCGCGTCACTTCCTCGTCGACTCCCTCACTGGAGGACCTCATGCTCCGCAGAACCAGGACATCTCTTGTGGCGGCACTGTGCTGCACCGTGCTCGGCGCGGGGGTCGCCGGCTGCGGCGGCGACGCGCTGGAGAACTGGGACCCCTTGGCCTCCGCCTCACGGACGCCCGGCGCCACCCCGATCTCCGGGACCGAGAAGATCGACGTCGCGGGCCGGTCGGTGAACGTGTCCTGTTCGGGCGATCCGGAGAAGGGCGGGCCGGTCGTCATCCTGATGCACGGGGCCGGCGATGGGCTGGACAAGCTGGCCGGCATCCAGAAGACGCTGAGCGAGCGGAACCGGGTCTGTTCCTACGACCGGCTCGGCGCGGGCGCGAGTGACCAGCCGGAGGGCACCCAGAGCTTCGACGACACCGGCAAGATCCTCACCGGGGTGCTCGACCGCGTCGCCGGCGACAACCCGGTCGTCCTGGCCGGACACTCGCTGGGCGGGCTGATCGCCGCCAGGTACGCCCCCGAGCACCAGGACAGGGTCAAGGGGCTGGTCCTCATGGACGCCACCCCGCCCACCATGGCGAACGACATGACGAAGGCGATCCCCGAGTCCGCCACGGGCCCGGCGGCCGAGTTGCGCGCGCAGAACCTCGCGGTGTTCCAGGGCGAGAACCCGGAGAAGCTCGTCGTCCCCGACGGCAAGGTCCGTTCCGCCGGGAGCATCCCGGTGGAGGTGATCCAGCACGGGACGCCGTACCTCGCGGCCGTCCCCAAGTACGGGCCGCGTCTGGAGCAGGCGTGGGCCGCGGGCCAGCGCAAGTGGCTCGCGCTGTCCAGCGACGCCAAGCTGACCACGGCCGCGAAAAGCGGCCACTACATCTACGTCGACCAGCCCGATGTCGCCGTCAAGGCCATCGAACGCGTCACCGCGCAGGCCGCGCGTCAAGCGCACGGTGAATAACACACACCCCGGTGACTCGGGCCCGACGCCCGTCACGCCCTCGCCGCGCCGAACAGGGGCCGGCGCAGCCAGGCGATGAAGCAGTGGTCGCTCAGATGCGGGTTCCGGACCACCGGCCGGACGACCTGTCCGGCTCGCGGCGGGCGTCAGGAGGTGACGGGCGTCCGCGGCCGCAGCGAGATGTTCATCTGGGCGAACCACTGGCGCAGGCCCGGCACATGGGCGGGATCGGCCGCGACCCGGGCGGCGTACTCCTCGACGTCGACCTCCTTGCCCGTCGCGTCGCGCAAGGTGGCGGGGCCGGTCCACGACAGCGTCCACCGGGCCCGGCCACTGCCGATCAGCACGCCCTCGACGGCGCGGGCGAGGACCTTGGCCACCAGGTCCGGCGACGGCCGCCACCCGAGGCGGACGAGCTCCTCGTGGAGGGCGGCGGCCTGGCCGCGGGCCAGCGCCTCCAGGGCGGCGTCCAGGGACGGCTCCGGCCCGCCGGCGATCCGCTGGCCGGCGGCCGACAGGTCCTTCAGCGCCTCGTCGTTGACGCCCACGTACATGCCCTGGGCCACCATCTCCTCCCAGGGCAGCGGGCGCAGCCGGAGCGCCTCCTCGGTCCAGAAGGTGTGCTCCACAGCGCGCGCGGCGACGGCGGGGTCCCGCAGGAGCGCCAGCGCGGGACGCGGATCGCGGGCGTGCGGGACGTCCTGCAGGACGGCGAGCGCGGCCAGCCGCTCCGGCAGGCTCGGGTGGGAGTCGTACGGCCCGGCATCCTCGCCGCCCCCGTCCGCCTGGGCGATCTCCGCCCGATGCACGTCGGCGAGGGCGTGGAAGCCGCCGAACAGATCGGCCGGACGGCTGCCCGCCATGCCGGTCAGGCCGACGTACCTCTCCATGAACAGGTTCCAGACGTCCGCCGTGCCGTGCACCTTGCGCAGGGCGGTCCCGGCCGCCTCACGGCTCGCGACGGCGGCCGCGAACCGGTCGGCCTCCAGCTCCTGCCGCCGGGAGACGGCCTGGGAGACCCGCAGGAACAGCTTGGCGTACAAGGAGAAGAGCTTCTGGACGAAGGCGTGGTTACGCAGGGAGGCGACCGCCGCCAGCACGGCGATCCTGCCGCGATACACCGGTGCGCCCAGCCGCGTGTGCGCACCGCTGTAGTGGCCGAGCTCGTGCCCCAGCACCGCGCGCATCTCGTCCACCGAAAGCGTCATCAGCAGGGGCAGACCGACGTACATGACGCGTCGGCCCGCCCGCAGCCCGAGCCAGCTCGTGTCCTCCCGCACCGCCGCGTTCACCTCGGCGACCAGCCGGATCTCGTCCGGCGGGCGGGTCCCCACCCGTGCCGCCAGCTCCTCGACCGTCTGCCAGAGCACCGGCTCGTCCCCGCGGCCGACCGCGACGCCCGGCTCCTCCTGACGTCCGCGGCGGTTGACCAGGACGAGTCCGCGCAGCAGCGCCAGGGCGGCCAGGGTGAGCACGATCGCGATCTTCACGGAGCCCGCCGTGACGTGCCGCAGGGCGGCGACGTCGACGAGCACCGTGGCCCCGAACACGGCGGCTACCAGCACGTAGAAGCCCGCCAGCAGGCCGAACGCGATCGTCGCGCGCAAGGCGGTGACCATGTCATTACTCCGGAGGCGGTGGGGACGGGAGGCCGAAATTAACGGATCTTGTCGAATTTGTCATCCGGAGTACGAAAGACCGCGGGGCCCGCACCTGCCCAGGGCGGAGACGCGTCACCGGTCGTCCCGCTCGGCGTCAGCAGCGGAGGAGCGGCACGGACGCTCCGCGTCAGGCCGGAGCGAGGACGCAGAACTCGTTGCCCTCCGGGTCGGCGAGGACGATCCACGAGACCTCGCCCTGGCCGACGTCGGCGGGCGTCGCGCCGAGGGCCCGCAGCCGGGCCGCCTCCGCCGCCTGATCGTCGCCGGGGCGGGGCAGCACGTCGAGATGGACGCGGGTCCACACCGGCGTCGCACCGGGCGTCGTGCGGACGAACTCGAGGTACGGCCCGACCCCCTCGGCCGAACGCAGCCGCGCGTAGTCGTCGGTGATTTCGTGCAGCGTCCAGTCCACCGCCTCGGCCCAGAACCGGGCCATGGCCCGCGGGTCGGCGCAGGCGACCACGACCGCGGCGATCGGCCCGGTGTCGCGGTAGACCTCCCGGGGCTCCAGCACGCAGAACACGTTGCCCTCCGGATCGGCCATCACCGTCCACGGGACCTCGCCCTGGCCCACGTCGGCGGGCGTGGCACCGAGCTCCTTCAGCCGCGCCACCAACTCCGCCTGATGAGCCGCGGAAGCGGTGGCCAGGTCGAGGTGCACGCGGTATCGCACCGTCTCGGGATCCGGCACGGCGACGACACAGACGGCGAGGCAGTCAGGCCAGACGGAGCCCACGGGCCCGACCCCTGTCACAGCGGGTCCCTCGCTGAACACACCCCAGCCGAGCGCCTCCGCCCAGAACCGGCCGAGCGCCGAGCTGTCCCGGGCTTTAACATTCACCAGACCAAGTCGCAGCGCCACGCCGCCCACCCTAGATCGGCCGCGGACCCCGCGCAGCTCCGGCTCGAGCGGGCAGAAGATCCGGTTCGTAACGGTCAGTCCCTGACCAGGAGGCCCCGGAAGGTGACGTCGCCCTCGTCGCCGTCCCATCGGTAGGCGAGTCCTTCGCCGTCCTGGATCAGGGTGACTCTGCCCGCGGCGCACGCGTCCAGCCGGAAGACCAGTGCCGTGCCGGAGCTACGGGTCAGCGTCAGGCTTCCCCGGCAGGAGTTGTTGGTGTCCTTCCAGCTTCCGGTGCGCGTGCCCGGTTCCAGCACGATCTGGACGTCGGTCTCGCTGGTTCCCACGAGCTGGTCGGGCTCCAGATGGCCACCCCAGGTGCCGGCGAACGCGGCCGGAACCGTCCCGCCCGGCGTGGTCGACGGCACGGGAGCGGCCTTCGGAGTCGTCGTGGCGTCCCCCGCGGTGTCGCCCGTCGTCGCGGTGTCGTCGGTCGTCGCCGTGTCGTCCGTCGTCGCGGTGTCGTCCTGCCCCGCGCCGTCGCCGTAGTCTGTGACGCTTTCCTCCGGCGTGGCGTCGGCGGGCGGCGCGGGTGAGCCGGCGGTGCGCGAGACGGTCGTCGTCGGGGCGGTGTGCGGCGAGCCGGCGGCCGTGCCGCCGGACAGCAGGCGCGGTCCCAGCAGCGCGGCGGTGACCGACACCGCGGCCACGGCGGCCACCACCCCGGCGACGATCCCGGCGCGGGAAGGCTGCCTGCGGCCGCCCGCCTCGGTGGTCTCCGGGCCCGACGGGACCGTTCCGGCCGAGCCGGGAGCCGGGAAGGCCGGGAGGATCGCGGTCGTCCCGGCCTGCCGTACGCCCTCCGGCCTGGTGGCCGCCGCGGCCGCGCCCGCCTGAAGCGGGTCGGGTGCGGACCCGACGAGTTCCAGCAGCAGGTCGCGGGAGGCCGGCCGGTGCGCGGGGTCCTTGGCGAGGCATCGTTCGACCACCCCGCGCAGCGACCGGGGCAGTGCCGACGTGTCGGGCTCCGCGGTCAGGATCCGATGCATGACGGCGGGGACGCCGGCGGCGCCGAACGCCGCGCGGCCCGTGGCGGCGAAGACGATCGTGGCTCCCCAGGCGAACACGTCGCAGGCGGGCGTGGCCGGGTCCCCGGCGATCTGTTCGGGAGCGAGGTAGGCCGGGGTGCCGACCGGGCCCGCGGTGATCGTGTCACTCGCGCCGTGCCTGGCGATGCCGAAGTCCACCACCCGGGGGCCGTCCGGCCCCAGCAGCACGTTGGCCGGCTTGAAGTCCCGATGCACGATCCCGGCCGCGTGAATGGCCGCCAGCGCCGTGGCCGTGCCGACCGCGAGGCGTTCCAACTCACCGCCCCGCAGCGGACCGCCCGAGTCGACCCGCTGCTGCAGAGACGGCCCGTCGATGAACTCGCTCACCACGTACGGCATCCGCCCGTCGACCACCGCCGTCAGCACCCTCGCGGTGCAGAAGGGCGCGACTTCGCGCATCGCGTCGAGCTCGCGGACCAGCCGCTCCCTCACCGGCGAGTCGAGCCCCGACTTGAGCACCTTCACCGCGACCGGTTCCCCGCGCGGCGACCGGCCGAGGAACACCACCCCCTGCCCGCCCTCGCCGAGCCGTCCGCCGAGTGTGAACTCACCCAGGACGCGCGGGTCGTCGGGCTCCAGAGGAGTGACCATGGCACCGAACCCTAGCGACGCGGAGGCGCGGTCCGGTATGCCTCACGACGACCGGACGCCGGCCACGGAGACGAGCCCACGCCACTCCGTGTCGCCCGGACAGACTCTCATCGAGCACCTCCGCGGCCCTCCTCCGGACGGCACGTCGTGACGTCGTCGAGCCCTGATCGGGGAGGTCACGCATCCTCCGGCAGCGGCTCGCCGGTCTCCAGCAGCGACTTCAGGCTCGCCACCACGTTCGGCCAGCCGTGGCTGACCATCTCGGCCATGCTCGATCCGGGCTCGAAGCCGTCGTGCACGACGGTGAGCTTCACGACCTGCGCGGCGGCCTCCTCGATCGTGAAGGTGACCTTCGAGCGGGCCTCGCCCGACAGCCGGGCGAGCAACTCCTCGTCCCAGCCGAAGCGCTTGGCGAGCTCCGGGGTGATGGCGTGCCAGGTGTAGGAGAGCCGGCTGTAGGGTTCGGCCTCCAGCACGACCTGCTCCGGGTCGCTGATCAGCACGCCGTGGTTGTCCCAGGTCATCGGTGAGCCGACGGACCAGTCCGTGGTGAACTCCGTGGCCCAGTAGCGGCGGGTGAAGGCGGGCTCGGTCAGCGCCTGCCAGAGCTTCTGCGGCGTGGTGCGGATGTAGGTGGTGTAGACGAAGGTCGGCGCGTCCATCGGGGTCTCCTCGAGGGCGAGTTTCAGGTCCGCCAGGGCTTGCACCCTGGCCCGGTCGTAGCGGCTGATCCACCGATGGGCGATCTCGTGCACGGGCGCGGCGTTGAGGTAGTGCAGCTTCTCCCGGCCCCGCCGTACGGTGGCGACGAGCCCGGCCTCCTCCAGCACCGCGAGGTGCTTGCTGACGGACTGCCTGGTCATGTCGAGTCCGGCGCACAGCTCGCGCAGCGTCTGCCCGTTGCGGGCGTTGAGCGAGTCGAGCAGCGCGCGCCGGCTCGGATCGGCCAGCGCCTTGAACACCTCGTCCATGCCCGCCCTCGTACCCGGGTTGCCGTCCACGATATGCAGCCTTTCGGTTGCCTGTAAGTTAGGCAACCAGATGGTTGCCTGTCAAGAGACGCGGCCACGCCGCACCTCCGCCAAAGAGGCGCACACGCACCACCGGACGGTCACGCTTCCGGCCCCGCCCGCAGGACGGTGGAATGTGATTCACGGATGAAAGTTTCATCGGGGATGTGATTCATCACCGCTGAGCGACCGCGCCGCTAGACATCAGTCGGCATACGTCATACGTTTCGTCTCGAAATGGCAGCGCCACGTCTGCCACAGATCCTTAGGGCGTGTTATGAGGCGACCTCGCGCGCCGGCGGCGTGACCCTCGTCAAATACTCGGTGCGCAGCTCTCCCGCGGTGAGGACACTCGGCCTTCCCGACGGCGAGCCTGCCGAGGCCCACGCTCTACGGCGATCGCCGCGCATGGGTGAGGGCGGCCGGCCCCTCGGCCCGCAACGGCGCACGGCCCGCCGATCGATGTCCGCAACTGCACGACAAGGCGCCACGTCCGCGCAATGCACACCCCGATGGATTCCTGCCAGGGCGGGGTGATTTCGCGGCGGAAATCTGCTCGGAACCAGCGAAAGGAACAGAGCGTGAAGTCAGCCCTGTCCACCACTGGGAAGGCGTTGGCAGCGCTTGCGGTGTTCGTCGCCGCTGTGTTGCTGCCGGCTTTCACCGGTAGTACCCCGGCCTCGGCGGCGACCCAGGCGACCTACTACGTCGCTCCCGACGGCAACGACGCCAACCCTGGAACGATTACGTCGCCGTTCAGAACCCTGCAGCGCGCGAGGGACGTCGTCCGTACGGTGAACGCCGGCATGACCGGCGACATCTATGTGTATCTCCGCGGGGGCACCTATTCGGTCGGCAGCACGATCGACTTCACGCCGGCCGACTCCGGCACGAATGGATTCCGGGTCGTCTACGCCGCGTACCAGAACGAGACGCCGATCCTCACCGGAGGCGTCCAGGTGACCGGGTGGACGCAGCACAGCGGCAACATCTGGAAAGCCCCGCTGAATCGCAGCAACAAGCTCCGTGCGCTCTACGTCAACGACAAGCGGGCGTACATGGCATCGAAATCGATGGGCTCGCAGGGGTGCTACGGCACCTACACCATCACGGCAGGGCAGGCGTCCTGGGCGTGGGAATCGGGTTCGCAGTGCGCGGGAGCGAAATACAGTCTGAGCGATTTTCCCGCCATCGCGGCCAATCAGGACGACATCGAGATAGAGACGTCGACGACCTGGACCACGGCCATCGTGGGAGTCCGGCAGGTCACCACTGAGGGCTCGAACCGCATCGCGCTGTTCCAGCAGCCGGGAGCGGCCATCGCCCAAGGCGCCTTCAACGGCAACGCCCAGATCGGCGGCACCCACAAGGTCATGAACGCCTACGAGTTCCTGGACACGCCGGGCGAGTTCTACTTCGACAAGACGAGCCGCACGCTGTACTACTACAAGGCGAGCTCGGAGGACATGACGACCGCGGCGGTCTGGGCACCGAACAACGTGTCCACCCTCATCAGGGTCGCCGGCGCCTCCACGAGCAGCCGCGTCCGGAACATCACGTTCTCCGGCCTCACGGTCCAGCACTCCGACTGGAACCTGTTCAACGTGGCCGGCTCGGTGCTCAAGCAGGCCCAGCAGGGCAACCTCGGCGCGCTCGCCTATGCCAAGCAGAACTTCCACGTCTACTACTACCGCAACGTCGACCTGGCACCCGGGATGGTCCAGATCGAGAACGCCGACGGGCTCGTCCTGCAGAACAACCGGATACAGCACACCGGCGTCGACGGGATCACCATGGCCAACGACGTGGTGAACACACAGTTGATCGGAAACTACACCAACGACATCGCCGGATCCGCCATCTCCGTGGGCCATCCCCAGCATGTCTACATCGGGGACTACACCTCGACGAATCGCGAGAAGTATCCCGCCCAGGTCGAAGGGGCGCCCAAGAACATCGAGATTAAGAACAACTACATCTACGACAGCGCCGTGTTGTTCAACGGGCACAGCCCCATCTCGGCGTACTTCGCCGACGGCCTGTCCATCCAGCACAACCGCATCGAGAAAAGCCCGTGGTCCGGGATAACGCTCGGCTGGGGGTGGTGGAACTTCGACGGATCATCAGGCTCGATCGCGCCCAACCGGCCGACGACCACGGCGAAGAACAACACCATCAGCTACAACCACATCATCGACACGGTGCAGCGGCTGAGCGACACGGCTCCCATCTACACGCTGGGCAGCCAGCCGGGCACCACCATCACCGACAACTATCTGCAGGGCGTTCCGTCCGGGCACAAGTACGGACTCCATCCGGACGAGGGCTCGGCGTACATGACTTTCCGCGACAACGTCCTCAGCGTGGACAAGAATGTCACGTGGCTCATCAACTCCGACGACTTCGGCCGGAAGCATGATCTGAGCATCACGCAGACGTACGGCCCCATCAACAAAGTCTCGAACAAGAACCTGCCGAACAGCACGGTCCAGGACATCCTCGTATCCTCTGACTACGTCTGGCCGTCGCAGGCCTACGGCATCGCCGTGAACTCCGGACTCGAGGACGCGTACCGGAACATCATTCCCCAGAGCAATCTCTCTCTGCCGGATTATGTCCTGCCCGCCAGCACGTTCGTCGGCGCCGGGGTGACATCGGTTCCCATCCGCAGCACCGGCGATGCGAGCAAGACGGTGTGGCTGGCCCCCTCGGGCACGACCTCCTTCACCGCCGGCACCACGATGACCCGGGCAGGCGGAACCGCGACCTCCATCGCCGTCCCGGCGTCGGCCGGTGATTATCGGCTCTACGTCGTGGACGCCCAGGGGAACCGATCGGCCGAGTCGAAGTCGCTCGTCAGGCAGGGCAACGGCGGCGGGACCGGCCAGCAGACCGGCTCGATCGTCGGTGGCCAGTCCGGCCGATGCGTGGACGTCACCGGCGCCTCGGCGACCAACGGCGTCCAGGTCCAGCTGTATGACTGCAACGGACAGACCAACCAGCGGTGGACGTACACGTCCGGCAAGCAACTGCAGGTGTTCGGCAACAAGTGCCTGGACGCCTACAACCGGGGCACCTCGAACGGCACCCAGGTGATCATCTGGGACTGCAACGGGCAGAACAACCAGCAGTGGAACCTCAACTCCAACGGCACCATCACCGGTGTGCAGTCCGGGTTGTGCCTGGACGCCAACGCGGCCGGCACCGCCAACGGTACGAAGCTCATTCTTTGGGCGTGCAACGGCGGCGCGAACCAGCAGTGGAGCCTGCGCAGCTGATGTGAGGGTCCTACCGGGCCGCGGGCGGTCACACGCGCACCGCCCGCGGCCCACTCCTGCCGGCGGTCGGGAGTCCGTGCAGGGGACTGCCCGGATCCGGCGGCCCGGACGCGCTGCCGGACGACGGTGTCCGGCGCGAAAGCCGACCGAGGCGGCCAAGAAGGCGAGCGATCGTCACCTCCTCCGCCGCCTCGTCGTGCCACCTGTGCCGCCCTCGTCGCGGGCCGGCGGCCAGGACGTCAGGAGACGGTCGCGGCCGACGGCGTCACGACCACATCCATCGACACGATGTAGTCCTTCATCTGATCCAGAGAGCGCATGGGCCTGTCCGAGTCGAAGCGAATGTCGGAGAAGGAGGCGACAAGCCGCTCCAGCACGATGCGCCCCAGCACCCGCACCAGAGGCAGGCCAAGACAGATGTACATGCCCTGCCCGAAGGTCAGATGAGGATTCGGGGAGCGCCTGATGTCGAATCGTTGCGCGTGGGGGAAGTAGCTCTCGTCGAAGTTGGCCGCCGAGTCCCAGACCACCACGTACTGACCCGCCTTGATCTCGTGCCCGCCGAGGACGGTGTCGTGCCGTGCCGTACGCCACAGGTTGAACCACGAGAAGTCGTAGCGCAGGATCTCCTCGATGGCCCCCGGAATCAGCGAGGGGTCCCGCCGCAGCGTCTGGTAGAACTCCTGGTCCAGGCAGAAGCGAGCAACGGCGTAGGCCAGCATGAGGGAAAGCGGCGCGTTGCCGGCGGTTGCCAGATCCAGGCACATGTGGACGATTTTCTCCTCCGCCAATCGTCCGTCCTTGCTCCGCTCCGCGAGCAGCACGCTCATCAGGTCGTCGCCCGGGTTGCGCTTACGCGCGTCGAGCTGCTCGGTGAACAGTTCGACCACGTCGGCGTGATCCGGAGAACGAACTCCGATCAGCTGGCCGAACATCTGGTCGGACCACTCACGGAAACGGCCGGCACCCGTGATCCGCAGTCCGAACATGTCCGCGATGACGCGCTCCATGAGCGGGTAGCACAGCTCCCCGAGTATCTCCATCCTGCCGGAGGCGAGGGCGCTCGCCAGCAGCGAGTCGACCATCGAGGTGAATTCCGGCGCCCGGCTCTCGATGTTTCCCGGGACGAACGATCGCGCCACAAAACCTCGTAGGAAGCGATGCTCCGGTATGTCCGCCCGGCCGAAGGAGAACGGCAGGCCCATGTGGGTCTTGTTCGTCACCGAGAAGGTGTCGGGGTTCTTGAGCACGTGATTGACGTCTTCGTACCGGAACACCTCCCAGAGGTTGTGCTCCGGGCGGAAGCGTAACGGTTCGTTCTTGTGCATCTCCTGGAACCAGGAGATCCGCTCCTCGATCGAGTCGCTCAGCTCGGGAAACAGCAGATCCCTGGTCGGCTTGTTTGATGTGCTGGTCATGCCTTCACCTTTTCTCCGGCCGGCCACGCGTCCTGACACGTGGTGCCGCTACAGGAGCTCGACAGTGAGCCAGATGTGTTCCTTCGTGCGGAACGTGCTCTCCCACACGGCCTTGCCGACCTCGGGAAGCCGGTACGTGTGATCGTCGATCACCTTGCCCAGCACGGGACTGCTGAGTGTCTCCGAGGTCGGCCCGTACTGGACGACGAGCTTGTTACCCGTCGCCTGGCTGAACCGGAGCCTGCCGATGGGCGCGTCGCAGATGCGTTCCCGGACCGGCGTCGGCGCCACGCTCACCAGCGGCACCCAGGCGTACATGGACTCGCCGCTGACGACCGCGTGGTCCTGCAGCACCGTGAACGGCAGCGACTTGATGAAGTCCACGCAGAGCTGCTCATTGAGATCGTAAGCAAGCTCGGCGTCGACCTCGATCCCCAGCGGTTGCCACGTGAGCTTGATGGGAAGGCGCCGGAGCGGGTCTCCCTCGGCGTCGACCGGCGCGGGAATGTAGTCCGGCCGCGTCGTGACGTCGCTCGAGGCGTACCGGTAGTGCTCGCCGACGTGCCACGGGAAGTAGTGATGCGACCAGGCGGTCAACCGGTTCACGTATTCGGTGAACGTCGACAGCCTGTCCACGAGCTCTCGGCGATCGGCTGCGGGCTGCCCGACCTTGACGGCGTACTCCGCCAGCGTCGGGAAGCCGTTGTAGCCGAGGAAGGTGCTGTAGATGGGATCCAGCGTGCGGAAGACCGTGAGCACGTTCTCGACGGACAGGCTCTCGTCCGTCGCCATTTTCACCAGCTGGTAGAGGTTCATGGAATAGTCGCGGACGATGCTGTTCGCGAAATCCCAGGCGGTGAAGTACTGATCGTACGACCCGGGCAGGTCGGGAAGCTTTCCGGTTCGCATCTTCTGGATTTCCGAGGGTTCCTCGGTAATGAACCTGGCGGTGAGCTCTCTGAGTTCTGGAAATGCAGACACCTGTCCCCCAATCGATGTACGCGATGATGCGCCTTGCTCTCTCGATGACCCTTACGACGCCGCCCGCAGACGATCGGGCGAGCATCGGGCCCACAGGGGATGGATCTCCCCTGTGACGATCTGCGTTGCCAGGGTTCGCCCGATGAACGGAGCGAGAGTGATGCCACTGTTGGCGAACGCCTCGTAGTAGCCGGAGACGCCGGACAGCGCGCCGACGCTGGGAAAGCCGTCAGCCGGGAACACCGCGGTGCCGACGCGAGTCCGCTCGACGGTGGACGACGCCAACGCCGGAACCGTGCGGTACGCCCGCTCCAGCAGGTCCTTGACGATCTCGTCGCCGGGCTCGGCCGGGTTTCCGGCCGGAAGGCGGGCATCGACCTGATCGGATCGCACCCGGACGCGGCCCGGCCCCGCCGACCTGACATGCGCCTCCGCCCCGCGCAGGACATGCTTCACGGGATCGCCGTCGGTAGCGAGGTCGATCACGAGGCTGCTGCGCGTCGCGACCGCCCCGGGCAGGGGAGCTCCGAGCGTCTCGGCCACCGCGACGGCCTCCGGGCCGGCGGCGTTGACGACGGCATCGACCTCGATGCGATCCTGGTTCTCCAGCCGGAGCGCCACGACTCGGTCGCCGTTGACCTCGACGTGTTCGACCTTGCCGTTCCACAACCGCAGACAGCCGGACTGCTTCGCGGTCTCGAGCAATGTGGAGACCAGTTTCGGCCCGTCGATCCATCCTTCGTCCGGGAATCGCACGATCGGTGCTTGAGCGTCCGAGAACGCGATGCCCGGCTCCCACTCCCGGTTCACCCGGGCCGCTTCGCACCAGATCGCGCGATAACCCCAAGCGCTGAGTCGATCGACAACCTCCACGAACGACTCGCCGGTGCCGGCGCCGCCCGCGCCGGCTGTGTCACTCCACGCCAAGCTGCCGGTGGGATGCCACCAGGGCGCGGAGGCGAACTGCCGGGCGAAGCGCAGGTGTTCGATCATCCCGGTGTGGCTCAGTTCGAACCGCGGGTATGTCGGTTGCTGGTAGGCGCTCAACCGCGCGAAGCTGACATCCGTGGTCAACATCCCTGGTCGCGCGCGCTCCACGCAATGAACCCGCACCCCGCGTTGCGCGAGGGAGAAAGCCACGCAGGCTCCGATGACGCCGGCCCCCACCACCCCTACGGTTTTCACTGTCCCCTCCATGTCTTGTGGCAGAGCGTGATCGCAGCATCGAATCCGGCCCACAGCGGGCGCGTGGTCACAGGAGTTCGGCGATCTCGAAGGCCAGGTCGAGAGCCTGGCTGCGGTTGAGCCTCGGGTCGCACGTCGACTCGTAACGGTGGTGCAGGTCATCGGCCTGAATTCCGGTGCCGCCACCGATGCACTCGGTCACGTCCTCGCCGGTGAACTCGACGTGGATGCCACCGGGGTGGGTGCCGAGGGCGCGATGCACCTCGAAGAATCCGCGTACCTCGTCGAGGATGTCAGCGAGGTGCCGGGTCTTGTGGCCGCTCGGCGCGAGAAACGTGTTGCCGTGCATGGGGTCGCTGATCCAGGCCGGCCTCCCGCCGGTCTCCCGGGCGGCACGGACCAGTTCGGGCAGTCGGTCGCGGATCCGCCGCGCACCCATTCTGGTGATGAAGGTCAACCGCCCCGGCTGCCGCTCCGGATCGAGGATGTCCACATAGGCGCGGACTTCGGCCGGCGTGGTCGTCGGGCCGAGCTTGACTCCGATGGGGTTCGCGATGCTCCGGAAGTAGGCGACGTGCGCGCTGTCCAACGCGCGCGTACGCTCGCCGATCCAGAGCATGTGACCGCTGGTGGCGTACCTCAGCCCGCTCCCGGGGTCGACGCGGGTGAGCGCGTCCTCGTAGTCCAGCAGAAGGCCCTCGTGGCTGGCGAAGATCTCGGCCGAACGCAGCTCGTCGAGTTGGACCCCGCAGGCGCCCATGAACCGCAGCGCGTGGTCGATCTTGTAGGCCAGCTCCTCGTAGCGGGCGCCTGCCGGCGAGCTCGCCACGAAGTCCCTGTTCCATCGGTGCAGCTGGTCCAGGCCCGCGTATCCGTCGCGCGCGTGGCCGGCCACGATGTCCAATGTGGACCGCGACGCCTCGTACATCCGCCACAGCCGGGCCGGGTCCGGCACCCGGGCCGCCGGGTCGAAGGCGAAGCCGTTCACCGCGTCGCCCAGATACACCGGGAGCGTCACGCCGTCCCGGGCCTCGCTGGGACTGGAGCGCGGTTTGGCGTACTGCCCCGCCATCCGGCCGATCTTCACGACCGGCCTCGCCGTCGCGTAGGTGAGGATGACGGCCATCTGCAGCAAGGTCTTGGTCTTGTTGCGGATCGCGTCCGGGGTCACGCCGTCGAACGTCTCCGCGCAGTCGCCGCCCTGTAACGCGAACGCCTCACCGTCGGCCACCGCCGCCAGCCTGGACCGCAGGCTGTCGCATGCGCTCGGCGTCACCAGACCGGGCGCGGCCGCCAGCCGGGCCAGCACATGCCCCAGGGCTGCGAGGTCCGGCCACTCCGGCTGGTGCGTCGCGGGCGCGTCACGCCAGGAGACGAGCAACTCGGAATTCGTCACGCAGAGCAGATCATCACAATCCCTCGCCGACAGGCAATGAATTGTCCGAGTGGTCCGGTCAGTCGGGCATTGAATGGTCTGCCCTACAAAGATGGCGTTTGATGCATTTGCAGGCGAGAAAGGATGTGGCCGATTTCCGGAATGACGAATTACTGGATATCGCCGTGACGGGGATCCCCATGCGGACCACCGCCAAAGGCCGCCGGTGCGAAACGAGCTGTGGCGACGGCTCGGCGCCGAGGAGGTCTTCCTGCGGGAGGATCTGCCCACTCCGGCGAGGACCAGGCCCGCTGACGGGACCGCGCCAGCGGGACCTGCCCATCGAGGGTGTGCCGTTCCACCCGGAGAGCATCGCCGCCATCGACGGCATGACGATGGCGGCGGGCTACCCGCCCCGCGTCACGACGCGAGCAAACCGGTGACCTGGCGCATCGCGGCGGCGAGCACACCGACGGCATCCGGGAGCTGGCCACTGCGCACCGCGCCGTAGCCGACCACCACGCCGGGTGCGGACGGACGGCGGCCGAGCTGGAAGTGCCTGCCGGGATGCACGAGGACCGACCTCGCCCGCGCGACAGCGGTCAGCCGGACGTCGTCGACTCCGCTGGGACACTGGATGTACGCGTGGGTACCGGCAGGCACGCCGGTCATCCTGGCGCCCGGCAGGTGTTGCTCGACGGCGTCCCGCAGCGCCGAGCGCCGTGCCCGGAAGATGCTCCTTACCTGTCGGACGTGCTGATCGAGCACGCCAGACGAGACGAAGTGGGCGAACGTCAGCTGGGTGAGCGGGTCCGGGGCGCCCAACTGCATCCGGCCGAGCCGGTCCGCCACCGAGGCCGGCGCCACCGCCCAGCCGAGCCGTACGCACGGACCGAGCAGGGCCCCGGTCGCCCCGACGTAGATCACCCGTTCCGGACAGTCCCGTTGCAGGGCGAGCGGACCGCTGCCGACGCCGAGCCACAGGTGCCCGTCCCGGTCGTATTCGATCACCCAGCCGTCCACGTCGGCGGCCCAGCGCAGCAGCGCCTCCCGTCGGCGCGATGACAGCACGACCCCTGTCGGCACCTGTGACACCGGAGTGACCAGGACCGCGCGCGCCCCCGACCGCTCGAGCGCGTCGACGTCGATGCCCTCGCCGTCCACGGGCACAGCGGTCACCGCCAGGCCGGCTTGCTCGGCGAGCCTGGCCTGCCAGGGCGCGCCGGGATTCTCGACGGCGATGTGGTTGCTTCCGAGTTCGCGGAGGACGTGGCACACGACGCCGACGGTGTGATCGGAGTCCGCGGTGATCGCGACCTCCCCCGCGGTCGCCAGGACTCCCCGGGAACGGCCGAGGTACGCCGCGAGTTCGGCTCGCAGTTCCGGAACACCGAGGGGGTGCCGCCGCGGGCCGGGTTCACCGATGGATCGGCCCACGTGCTCGTAGGCCTGCAACCATTCACGTGAGGGGAAGAACACCGTGCTTGTCGCGTCGACCCGCAGGTCGAAACGGGGTTCCGTGCTTCTGGCCGGCTCGCTCCCGGGTCGGCCGAGATGAGGCAGATGGGTCGCCACCCTGGTGCCCGACCCCTGAGTGGCCCGGAGGTAGCCTTCGGCGATCAGCTGTACATAGGCCTGGACCACGACGCTGCGCGAGACCCCGAGGTCTCCGGCGAGATCGCGGCTCGACGGCAACCGGACACCCGGATGCAGGGTGCCGTCCTGTATCCATCCGCGGATGGCTGACTGGATCTGCTCGGTCATGGTCAGCCGTGAATTCCGGTCGATGGCGATCGGTAACATTGTTCCCCCTCGACGCTCCTGTCCCCCGCGGCGCCGGCTTTCCCCCGGGCGCTGACTTCTTGAGCGCTGACTCTCACCCGGCCAGTGATGGCTTTCCTCTCAGCACCGAGGAATGGCCCGCCCACGGGGGTGCGAACTGGACTTGGCCGGCGCCGTTGCCGACTTGAACGCTTGACGCGAAAGAACAGTGAAGAAGCAGCGATGACCGCCCGGGAAACCACAGTCGGCACGGCTCGGAGACGATAAGCGGAATCTTTCGCGCTCTCGGACGGCCTGGACCTCGCCGAACTCGGCTGCGTTCCTGCGGACCTGCCCGGGAAACCGGTCGTCGTCGTCGACCTTCCGCCGGCGGCGGTGCCGCGAGTGCTCGCCGAGGCGGGTCACGCCTTGTGGGTCTCCCCCGTGCTCCATCCGTCGGTGCGTCACGCTCTCCCGGCACGCAGGCGACTCGGCGTGCCGGCGGTCTTCAACATGCTCGCCCCGTTGACCGGTCCCGCGGCCTTCGGCCCGGCGTGATTGCCGGACGGGCCGAGAACCCGACTTCATCGACCGGGCGAACGGACGCCGTCGCCGATGCCCGGCGAACCCCGCCGGTGGCACGATACCGCGACGATCAGCAGCACCGGGTCGGCCCCGGCGACGGCGGCCCCGGGACGGCGACAGGGACGTGGGACGAGAACCTTGCGCGGCAGAGGAACACCTCCCACCTCGCACACGGCGCGCAGGTCGTCCGAGTGGCCGCCGAAGTGCCTCCTGTCGCTCAGCACGCTCATCGCGGCCGCGCCATCCGCCACGTTCGGTTGCCCCGCCGTCGGCTGGATCAGTGTCCGGGCGCGGGGACGCGATCGGGCACCTGGCTGTCGGCCGAGCTCACCGTGCCCGAGCCGGCCACCAGGGCGACCAGCGTCTGGCCGGCCGCGGCCACGCACATCAACATGATCGGCACTTGCCAGCCGGAACTCATCGTGTGCAGCAGCCCGAAAATCACCGGCCCCACGGCGGCCAGCAGGTAGCCGACCGACTGCGCCATCGCGGACAACGCGCCCGCCACGGTCGCGTCCTGGGCGCGCAGGCTCATGAAGGCCAACGCGAGGACGAGGCAGGCTCCACCGCCCAGCCCGAGGATGACACTCCACAGCAACGCCAATCCCGGCGCCACGAAAAGTCCGAGGTAACCGAGGAGCATGACCGCCGAGCAGATCGTCGCCAGCGCGCGCTGGTCACGCGCCCAGCGCAGCGCGCCGGGCACCGCCAGGCTGGTCAGCACCGCGACCGCCTGGAACAGGAACAGCAGCCATCCCGCGGTGGCCGCACTCATGCCGTTGTCCTGGAAAACCTGGGGCAACCACGTCACGACGACGTAGAAGCCCAGCGACTGCAATCCCATGAAGGCCGTAACCGCCCACGCCAGCCCGGAACCCCACGGCAACCGGTGTCCGCGAATCGCCTGTGCGGCCCGCCGCGGAGCCCGCATCTGGGGAATCCACAGCAGGACAGCCACCAGCGCGAACACGACCCAGCACCCCAACGCGGTGTACCAGCCGCCGGGAGCGACCTCACTGATCGGCACCGCCACCCCGGACGCCACTGCGGCGACACCGCCCATCACAGTGGCATAAGCGCTGGTGAGCAGTCCCACCTTGGTGGGGAAATCGCGCTTGATGAGGCTGGGCAGCAGCACGTTGCCCACGGCGATGCCCGCCCCGATCAGCACGGTTCCCGCGAACAGGCCGGCTGCCGTCGGCACCCACCGGAGCGCGATCCCCAGCGTCAGCACCACGAGCGCAGCCCCGAGGAGCTGCTCGGCTCCCCACCGCGCGGCCAGTCGAGGCACCAGTGGAGACAGGGCCACGAACGCCAGCAACGGCAGCGTGTTCAGCAGGCCCGCCACGGCCGGGGCCAGACCCAGATCAGCCTGTATGCGATCCAGCAACGGCCCGACGCCGGTCAGACTCGCCCGCAGGTTCGCTGCCACCACGAGCAGTCCCCATACCAGCAACGCCTGACCGGAACGCCGTCTCGACGTGTTCTCCATGAACACCACCATCAAGCCGCGCCGCTGCCGGCAACCAGGCCGTGCTCAGGCTAGCCCTCTGAGGGCTACCCTCCGCACGAGAGGATGAGGAACCTCAGGATGAGCGCGTGATGAGACACCACGCGATAAGACACTGCGCGATCAAAGGGAGGCCGGGTAGCCTGTCGGCGTGGGGACGCCACTGGGGAATTTCATCCGGGCCAAGCGCGACAGCATCCAGCCGGAATCCCTTGGACTGCCGGACCGCGGCCGCCGCCGGTCACCGGGTCTGCGCCGGGTGGATCTCGCCACCATGGCCGGCATCAGCGTCGAATATCTGACCCGCATCGAGCAGGGCAGCGACCGCAATCCATCGCTGGCGGTCGTCAACGCCCTCGCCGACGCGCTCCGCCTCGACCCCTCGGAGCGCAACCACCTGCGCTACCTCGCGAAGATCACCGGTGACGGATGCTCCGTCCAGATCCGGCCCGTGCCACCGCCCCGGCGCGTGCGCCCGGCTGTCCTGCGGACACTCGGCCTCCTCGAACCCGGCGTGGCCATCGTGACCAACCGGCTGGGCGACGTCCTCGCCCACACCAGCGGCTACCGTCTGGTCACCAGCGGAACCGGACTGCTCGACTCCGCCCGTCCGAACCTCAACCGCTACCTGTTCACCGACCCCCGCGCCCGGACGTTCTTCGTCGACTGGGACGAGGTCGCGGACGAGCAGGCCTTCGACCTGTGGCAGGCGCCGTCCCTCGAGAATCTCGAGTGGCTCACCGCGGAGCTCACACCCGTCGCCGGCTCCGACTTCACTCGCCGCCTGAACCGTCATGTGGTGCCGCGACGTGGCGTTCTCCGGCTCAACCACCCGGCCGGGCACCAGCTTCGGCTGCTTCGTGAGACGCTCGAACTCCCCATGGAGGCCCAACAAGTCGTCGTCTTCCTTCCGGCCGACGACCAGACGGCCGAGGCCATCGAGCAACTCCAGCGCCAGTCCCACGGCCGGCTCCGGTCCATCTCCTGACGCACGGCGATCCCGTCCGGCGAAGCCGGGCTCAGCACTTCTCCAGTGCGGTGGTGTTCCTGAGGGCCAGAAGGCCGACGGAGACCAGCGCCGCCGACGTGGGCGACGGGAGAACGCCCGCACCAGGTCGGTGCGGGATGCCTGTTCACTCCGGCGTCCGGCGGTTCCGTCCCTCCGCTCCCGGACGCCCGAGCAGTTTGTCGATGCTGCGGCGCTCGCGTTTGGTGGGACGTCCCGCGCCACGAGCCCGAACGGCGACCGCCACGGCCTCCTCGCGCGGAGGAGGCGGGGGGCTCTTGTCGACGTAGCACTCGGCGGCCACGGGGGCGCCGACGCGCTTGGTGATGACGCGGGAGACGACCACGATGCGTTCGCGCCCCTCGTGCCGCAGACGGACCTCGTCACCGACCCGGACGACGTGCGCGGGCTTGACCCGCACCCCGTTGACCCGGACGTGACCGCCCCGGCAGGCGTCGGACGCGATCGAACGAGTCCTGGTCAGCCGTACCGACCAGATCCAGATGTCCACCCGCGCGCCCACCTGCTCACCCGACACCCCGCCACTGTACTGAGGGCGGCGCGCTGCCGGCAGGCGAGCCCGCCTGGCCAGGGCGGCCCGCGATACAGGTGCGCACAAAGCAAATCGCCGACCCGCCTGATGGCGGATCGGCGCCGGGAGGTGTTTCCCTTCTGCTGGTGCCCCCTGCA
>NZ_JBDJAW010000048.1 GCF_039649665.1 Microbispora sp. ZYX-F-249
ACCCGCGGGAAAGGCCCCCGGCCGGGTGAGACTCTCCTCGATCGCCGTCATCCCTTGATCGCTCCTGACATGATTCCTCCGATGATCTGCCGGCCCAGGGCCGCGAAGACGGCCACGACGGGCACCGTCGCCAGCACCGTGCCGGTGAGCACGAGCGCGTAGTCGGTCGTGTAACCGCTGGCCAGCGAGGAGAGCGCGACCTGCACGGTCGGGTTCTCCGGGGTGAGGACCACCAGCGGCCAGAAGAAGTCGTTCCATGCCTGCATGAACGTGAACAGCCCGAGCACGGCCGCGGCCGGCCGCGCCGCGGGCACCACCACGTGCCAGAACAGGCGCAAGGTGGAGCAGCCGTCGATCCGCCCGGCCTCCAGGAGTTCGTCCGGCACCGCGCTCGACAGGTACTGCGTCATGAAGAAGACGCCGAACGCCGTGACCAGGCCGGGCACGATCACCGCCTCCAGCCGGCCGGTCCAGCCGAGCTCCGCCATGAGGATGTAGAGCGGGATGATCCCGAGCTGGTGCGGCACGGTGGTGGTCGCGATGGCCACGACCAGCAACGACGTCCGGCCCCGGAAGCGAAGCTTGGCGAACGCGAACCCGGCCAGCGTGGAGAAGAGCACGACCGAGACGGTGACCGAGCCGGAGACGATGAAGGAGTTGAGCATCGCCTTGCCGAACGCGGTCGTGTCGAAGACCCGCGCGATGTTCTCGAACAGGTGCCCGCCGGGCGTCAGGACGGGAGGCACGCGGGCGATGGCGTCGTTGTCGTGCGACGCCACGATGAGCGACCAGTAGACGGGGAACAGGGAGCCGAGCAGGACGGCGACCAGCGCCGCATAGGTCCAGAACCCGGCCGAACGGCGCCCGCCGCGGGGGCGGGCCGCCCGCGAGCGGGGCACGCGCGCCTGCCGGGGCGCCTCGGTGATGATCGTCGTCACGTCAGCTCCTCCTGATCCGGCGGGTGATCGAGTAGTTGACCAGAGCCATGACCACGATGATCAGGCACAGGGTCCATGCGATCGCCGAGGCGTAGCCGAACTTGTACAGGCTGAACCCCTGCTCGTAGAGGTAGAGGCCGACGGTCTGGAACTGCCGGTCCGAGCCTCCCGTGGGGTTGCCCGTGCCGGCTTGGAACAGCAGCGGCTCGGCGATGATCTGGAAGCCGCCGATGGTGGACACGACCGCGGTGAAGATGATCGTCGGCCGCAGCATCGGGATCGTGATCTTCCGGAACTGGGTGAACTGGCCGGCCCCGTCCAGCGTCGCGGCCTCGTACAGATGCTCGGGAATCGTCTGCATGGCGGCCAGGTAGATCAGCGCGTTGTAGCCGGTCCACCGCCAGATGACGATGAGCGAGATGGCGATGTGCGAGGACAGGGTGCCCGCCTGCCAGTCCACCGGGTCGAGCCCCACCAGATCGAGCGCCCAGTTGACCATGCCGAAGTCGCGGCCGAAGAGCTGGGCGAAGATGATCGTGACGGCGACGATGGACGTCACGTTGGGCAGCAGCACGCCCATCCGGAAGAACGTCCGGGCACGCAGGCTGCGGTTGAGCATGTGCGCGATGAACAGGGCCGCGAGCAGCTGCGGCACGGTGGACAGCAGCCAGATGCTGACGGTGTTGAACAGCGCGTTCCAGAAGTAGTCGTCGGTCAGCAGTTCGGCGTAGTTCGCCAGCCCCACCCAGTGCCGGGTGGGCTCCAGCAGGTTCCAGTTCGTGAGCGAGACGTACGCGGTGTACAGCAGCGGGAACATCCCCACCGCGCCGAACAGCAGGAAGAACGGGGCGATGTAGAAGTACGGCGAGCCCTTGACGTCGAGCTGGTAGGCCCAGCGGCGCCGTGGCCCGGATCGTGCGAGGGTCATGGGTCCATCCCGGGGGAAGGGGTGACGGCGGGCCCTTACGTCCCGCCGTCACCCGGCTTGGCTGGGCGGCTACTGCTCGATGCGCTCGACGTCCTTGAGCATCTGCTCCCAGGCCTGCGGGCCGTCCTGCTTGCCCTCCTCCACCCGGTTGATCGCGTCGCGGATGGCGGTCTGGATGTCGCCGGCCCGCGGCCCTTGGTACTGCGGCTTCAGGTTCAGCGCGGCGGTGGTGAAGACCTGCCCGACCGGGGCGTCGTTGAAGAAGGCGTTCTTCAGGTTCTTGACCTCGGGCTTCTCGTACGTCGCCACGGTCGAAGGCAGGATGCCGTGCGCCTTGAACACCTCGATCTGCTGCTCGGGAGCCGTCAGCCAGGTGATCAGGTCCACCGCCTCCTTCGCGTGCTTGCTCTGCGCCGGAACCGTCAGGTAGGAACCGCCCCAGTTGCCGCCGCCGCCGGGGATGGCCGCGATGTCCCACTTGCCGGCGAATGCCTTGGCCTGGTCTTGGATCTTGGCGAGCATCCAGGCGGGGCAGGCGATGGTGGCGAACTGGCTCTTGGCGAAGCCGGTGTTCCACGCCGGGGAGCTGCCCACCAGCTTGGCCGACTCGCCGTCGGCCACGGCCTTGAGCACCTCGTCGTACGCCGAGCGGACCACCGGGTTGGTGGCGACGACCACGTGGTCGGAGGAGTCGTAGTAGCCGGTCTCGGCCTGCCCGATCATCGCGTTGAAGATCTGCGCGCCGCCGTCGAAGAAGCTCGCGCCCTCCGGCTTGTTCGCGGTGTACTTCCGGCCGGCCTCGAAGTACGACGCCCAGTCCGGCCATAGCTTGCTGACCTCGTCGCGCTCGGTGGGCAGGCCGGCCTTCTCGAACAGGTCTCGCCGGTAGCACATGGCCAGGCCGCCGACGTCCGTCCCGTATCCGATCTGGGCCCCGTTCTTGGCCACCGACGCCTGCCACTTCCACGGCAACCACCGGTCCTTGAGCCCGTCGGCGCCGTGCTTGCGCAGGTCGACGAAGCGCTCCGGCTGCGCCCTGAACTGGGCGATGAAGCCGGTGTCGATGCCCTCCACGTCCGCCGCGCCGCTGCCCGTCGCCAGATGGGCGGCCAGGTTGCGGTGGTGGTCGTTGTACGCCGACGTACGCTCGACGATCTTGATGTTCGGGTGGGCGGCCTCGTACTTGGCGTACAGGTCCTTGAACCCCATGTTCCCGAACAGGTTGAGGGTGAGGGTGACGCGCCCGTCGCCGGACGAGCCGGACGAGCCGCCGCAGCCGGCGGTGAGCACGCCGACGGCGAGCACACCCACGAGCAGACGAAGTTTCGCAGCAGACACCGTGAACTCCTTGGCAGGGAGAAGGGGCGTGGCTGCGAGATGCGACGGTCGAGCCGCGGCAACGAAAAGCATCGACCGATACGCCCGCCATAAGACATAACAGCGGCATGCGGTGTCAAATCACGAAAACGTAACGCCAATAAAATTACCGTCCACCTTGACAGACTTCCCAAGGTTGCGTAATTTCCGTCGAAACCGGTTACATGAAACCGGTTGCAGCGAGATGTGACAGCGTTCGATCCGTGGCAACGATCAGAGAGCCGGCACGCCTGTGCGGCGTGTCCCCGGCGACCGTCTCCCGCGTTTTCGACAATCCGGAGGTAGCGAACGCGAAGACCAGGACGCGGGTTCTGTGGACGGCCCGCCGAATCGGCTACCTGCCCAACGAGTCCGTCCGCACGCCGGCCACCTCGTCGCCGGCGGGGAGAGGAACGGTGAGCGGACCGGCGACGCCTTCGTGCGGGCCGTGCGCAGGCACAACCTGGACGGCGTGGTGATGACCGAGCACGCGGGACCGAGGCCGTCCCTCGCCCTCCCGGCCCGGCTGTCGCTGAAGTCCGCGACCTCGGGTCAGCGGGCGGCGCCGGGGACGCGGAGCCGGTCGACGGCCTCGCGGCGGCGCCGCTCGGGCCGCCGGTCGTACCGCGCGGTGGTGGCGGGGGAGGCGTGGCCCACCAGGGCCTGGGTGGTGGCGAGGTCGACCCCGGCGTCGAGCAGCTCGCCGATGAACGTACGCCGGAAGTCGTGCGGCGTCCGCGGTGACGCCCCGGCGGCGGCCAGGCGGCGGGAGACGATGTCGGCGATGGCCTGGCCGGTCATGTGGGCCAGGCGCAGCCGCCCGCCCTTGTTGATGGGGCAGAACAGAGGGCCCGTCGCCCGGCCGCGTACGGCGAGCCAGAGGTCGAGACGTTCGACGGCCTCCGCGGTCAGGTAGACGAGTCGTTCCTTGTCGCCCTTGCCGCGCACCCGCAGGGAGCGGGCGTGGGGATCGAAGTCGGCCAAAGTGAGCCCGGCGATCTCGGCCCGGCGGCAGCCGGTGGAGTAGAGCGCCGCGAGCATCGCGCCGTCGCGGCGGCCGGCGGGGGAGTGGTCGCCGTCGCACACCTCGAGCGCCGCCGCCAGCGCCTCGGCCTCGACGTGCCGTCCCGCCGGGACACGGGTGTGCTTGTAGGCGGGCAGGTCGGCGGCGCGCTGGTAGTCCTCGCCGCTCATCAGGCCGAGCCGCCACGCCTCCTTGAGCACGCGGCGGAGAGCGACCAGGTGCTTGTTGACGTGGGCGGGGGACCAGCCCTGCTCCCGCATCAGCGTGCGCAGCCGGATCGTGTGCTCGTAGCGGAGCAGTTCCCAGGGTTGTCCGGCACCGGTCGCCTCCGGGTCGCCGGTGATGAGACGGGCGATGCGGTCGAGGCAGCCCTTCATGGTGCGCTTGGACTCGGGGCTCTGCAGCGCGTCGAGATACACCTGGTAGGGGTCGCGTCCGGGCCGTACCGGGATGTCCCGCTCGGGGACGGCGGGGGTTTTCATCGACCGTGATCCTACTATGAATCTACATTGTAAAGGCGTCCGGTTGTTGCAAGATCATCTAGGTCCGTTACCAAGAACCCCGGCAACAATCGGGTCAGGTCAGTTGCGCGCGGACCCATCGGGGATCGGGGTTGACGTGGGGAGTGCCCGCCACCACCACGGTCGGCACGGTCTCGTCGCCGCCGGTGGCCGCCCGGACCGCCGCGGCGCCTTCCGGGTCGCGCCAGATGTCGACCCAGTGCGCCCGGTGAGCGTGCAGGCCGAGCCGGGTGCGCAGGCGCAGGCAGTAGCGGCAGCCGGGGCGCCAGTAGACGATCGGGCGGCCGTCGGTCGCGCTGCGGCGCAGCGCCTCGGCGGCGCTGACGGATCTCGGGAACGCCAAGGGGGACAGCAGGACGCCCGCCACCAGGAACAGCAGGAGCAGTGTGACGGCGCCGCCCGTCGATCCCTGGGCGATCTGCCGGCCCGCCGCGGCGAGCCCGAGGGCCAGGAAGAGGATCGGCAGCATCCATCGGCGCAGCATGACGATCACGCTAGCGCACGACGCGGCGCGCCTTCGCCCCGCGTCCGCCCCGCTGTGCCAGGCCGGTCACCGGCGTGGGGGTCACCACCGGCTGATGAGCGGGGTGTCCGGTGCGTGCCGCCGCCAGGCTTCGGCGAGGCGGGCGAGGCGGGCCGGGGCGGCGATGCTCCGTACGGTTGCGATCTTGCCGCCCGCGACGTCGAACGTCACGGCGCCGATGACCCGGTCGCCGATCACGAAGAGGATGGCGGGGGCGCGGTTGACGAGGGCGTAGTGGATGGCGGGCGTCCCGCCGGCGAATCGCCGCTTGGCGGGTGTGGGCTTGAAGCCGGCCCGGAAGACGGCGGCGACGCGCTGCGGAGTGTCGTACCACATCAGCTTCCCGGCGAGGCCGGCGCCGTCGGTGATCGCGGTCGCGTCGTCGGTGAGCAGCTCCACCAGGCGTTCGGTACGGCCCGAGGAGGCGGCGGCGAGGAATTCCTCGACCACCCTGCGGGCGGATGCCGGGTCGACCGCGCCGTTGCGGCGCGCGGCGGTGACGCGGCGCCGGGACCGGTGGAGGTGCTGCTGGCTCGCGGACTCGGTGATGTCGAGGATCTCCGCGATTTCGGCGTGGCTGTAGGAGAACGCTTCGCGCAGGACGTAGACGGCTCGTTCGACGGGCGACAGGCGCTCCATGAGCGTCAGCACGGCCAGGGAGACCGATTCGCGCTGCTCGAACGAGTCGGCCGGGCCGAGCATCGGGTCGCCGTCGAGGAGTGGTTCGGGCAGCCAGGCGCCGGCGGTGCGTTCGCGGCGGGCTCGCGCCGAGCGGAGCCGGTCGAGGCACAGGTTGGTGACGACCTTGGTCAGCCAGGCTTCCGGCACCTCGATCCGTTGCCGGTCCGCGGCCTGCCAGTGCAGGAACGCGTCCTGCACGGTGTCCTCGGCGTCGGCGGCCGAGCCCAGCAGACGGTAGGCCAGTGAGGCCAGCCGGTTCCGGCTGGCCTCGAACCGGCCGATGTCGAAGCGATCCGTGGCGCTGCTGTGCACGTGCACCACCCTAGGCGGCTACGCGAGGGCCTTTTCGGTGGTCGCGTCCGGTGCGGCGGCGAGGCGGCGCTTGTGCCTGGGCACGCCGAAGGTCGGGTGCGAGGTGGCCCACAGCGACATCGTGAGGATGCCCGCCTTGACCCGCGCGGCCTTCCGGCCGCCCACGTACTTCGGCTTCGCTCGCCCTTCGTCGTCGACCATCTGCAGGATCCCGTCCCGCCGCCCGAGGCTGATGTGGTTGTACGCGTAGGCCAGCTTGGTGTGGGTGATCTCGCGGCCGGTCAGGCGTCCCATGATCGCCTCGACGGCCTGCCGGCCGGTGTAGCCGGCTGAGGCGCAGGACATTGGAAGGGGGCGGCCGTTGTCGCCGATGGCGTGGGCGCTGTCGCCGATGGCGTAGACGTCCGGGTGCGAGACCGAGCGCATGGTGCGGTCGACGACGATCTGGCCGTTCCCGGTGACGTGCAGCCCGCCGATGGCGGCGATGGGGCTGAGCGCGAACCCGGCCGTCCACACGGTCGCGTCGGACGCCAAGGCGGTGCCGTCGGCGCACAGCACCCGTGCCGCTTCCACGGCTTCGACGCTGGTGTGCTCCATGACGGTGATGCCCAGCCGGTCGCAGGCCCGGCGCAGGTGGCCGCGGGCCCCTGTGGAGAGCCGGGCGCCCAGCTCGCCGCGGGCGACCAGCGTGACCGACAGGCCGGGGCGGGATTCGGCGATCTCGGTGGCGGTCTCGATGCCGGTCAGCCCGTCGCCGACGACCACCACTCGCCCGCCTCCGCCCCGCCTGTCCAGCCTGTCCAGGCGCTCGCGCAGGCGCAGCGCCGCGGGCCTGGCGGCGACGTCGAAGGCGTGCTCGGCCGCGCCGGGTACGGCGTGGTCGTCGCCGTGGCTGCCGAGCGCGTACACGAGCGTGTCGTAGCCGAGTTCGCCGCCGCCGTCGGCGTCGGCCACGGCGACGACCCTGCGCTCGGGGTCGACGACGGTGACGCGGGCCAGGCGCAGCCGTATTTCCGTGCCCGAGAAGACGTCGGCGAGTTCGGGGGCCTCGATGTCCCGGCCGGCCGCCAGCTGGTGCAGCCGCATGCGCTGGACGAAGTCCGGCACGGCGTTGACCACGGTGATCTCGGTGTCCGCCGGGGACAGCCGGCGGGCCAGGGTCCCCGCCGCGTAGGCCCCGGCATAGCCGGCGCCGAGGACGACGATGCGGTGCTTCATGCGATGCTCCTGTCGGTTCGCTTGCTCTCGGTGACCTGAGCGGAGCAGCGCCCCGATTCCTGACAGGAACGCATGTGGCATGGGTCACACAGCGTCAGAAGCATCGCCGTACCGTACGGCATGCGGAACCGGGGTGCGCATAGAATTCGCAGGCGATGACGGAGTACAGCTCGCAGGCAGACCCGGCGCGGAGTCTGGCCCTGCTGTGGCGCACGGGTGAGCGGACCGGGCGCAAGGGCAAACCGGATCTCGGCGTCGACCGGATCGTGCGTGCGGCGATTTCGGTGGCCGACGCCGAGGGCCTGGCCGCGCTGTCCATGCGGAAGGTCGCCGAACAGCTCGGCGTGGGGACGATGTCCCTGTACACCTACGTCCCGGGCAAGGCCGAGCTGATCGATGTCATGGTCGACACGGCGTACGGCGAGCTGCCCGCGCCCGCGGAGGTGCCGGGCGGCTGGCGGGGCAGGCTGGAGCTGATCGCCCGGGAGAACCTGGCGTTGTACCGGCGGCATCCGTGGGTGCTGCAGGTGTCGACGGCGAGCCGGCCCCCGCTCGGCCCCAACTTCATCGCGAAGTACGACTACGAGTTGCGGGCGGTCGACGGCATCGGCCTGGACGACCTCGAGATGGACTCGGTGGTCACACTGCTCAACGGCTACGTGAGCGGCGCGGCGCGGGGCGCGGTGGAGGCGGCGCAGGCGCCGGGCGACACGGGCGTGACCGACGAGCAGTGGTGGTACGCCCACGCGCCCTACCTGGCCAAGGTGTTCGATCCGCGGCGCTATCCGCTGGCGGCACGGGTGGGCGCGGCGGCGGGCGAGGCCTACAACGCGGCCTACGACCCGGACCAGGCGTTCGAGTTCGGCCTGCAGCGTGTGCTCGACGGCATCGGGGCGTTCGTCGCCGCCCGCACCGCCGTCTAAAGAGTCGGTAGGCCGGGCGGTGGATCCGCGCGTGCCTGCGTGACTACGGCCCCCGGTCCGGGGAACCTGCCCAGGCGGAGATCCGCACAGCGGCGGCCGGGGAACGGGGGCAGGGCGATGGCGACCACCGCGGGCGAGGCCGGGACCGGTCCGGAGCCGGCCAGTCTGCGCCTGCCGGGCATCGTGCTCGGGGTGGGGCTGGGCGGGTTCGTCGACGGGATCCTGCTGCACCAGCTCCTGCAGTGGCACCACATGCTGAGCAGCACGGACAGCGACCGCATCGGGGTGCGGTACTACGACCCCCGCACGGTCTCGGGGCTGGAGATGAACACGGTGTGGGACGGCCTGTTCCACACCGTGTGCTGGCTCGCGGTGCTGATCGGCCTCGCGATCCTGTACTCCCGGGTCACCCGCGAGCGGCGCCGGGTGTGGACCTCGCGGGTGCTGTGGGGGTGGATCCTGGCCGGTTGGGGCGTGTTCAATCTCGTCGAAGGCGTCCTGGACCACCAGATCCTGGGCATCCACCACGTGCGGGGCGGCCCCCACCAGCTGTGGTGGGACCTCGGCTTCCTCGTCCTGGGCGCGCTGCTGCTCGCCGGGGGTTACCTGCTCGCGCGCAGCGGGCGCTCCTTCGATCCCGCCGGGGCTCCCGCGTGACGGGTCACGGCGCCCACGTCGCGGGGGTGTCCGGCGTGCTCGCGCCGGTCCTCGTGCTGCTCGTCTACCTTCACCTGGCCCGGCGGGCGCGCCGCCGCAATCCGGTCCTGGGCTGGAGCGGGTGGCGTACGGCGAGCTTCGCCGCCGGGATTTCCCTGGTGGCGGCGGCGCTCCTGCCGCCCGTCGCGTCTTTCGCCCACGGCGACTTCCGCGGTCACATGGTGCAGCACCTGCTGATCGGGATGTACGCCCCGATCGGGCTGGTGCTGGGCGCTCCCGTCACCCTGCTGCTGCGGGCCCTGCCCGTCGCCGGGGCGCGGCGGCTGACCGCCGTGGTGCACAGCGGTCCCGGCCGGTTGGCGGCCCATCCGGTGACGGCACTGCTGCTGTCCACCGGCAGCCTCGTGGTGCTCTACTTCACGCCGCTGTACGAGGCCGCTGCGGCGCATCCGGCCGGGCACTGGCTGCTGCACGCCCACTTCCTGCTGTCGGGCTGCCTGTTCGCCCATGTGATCGCCGGTCCCGATCCCGCGCCCGCCAGGCCGGGCGTACGGGCCCGCCTGGTCTACCTGGGCTGCGCCATCGCCGTGCACGCGGTCGTCGCGCAGCTGATGTACGGCGGCTTGTGGCTGGAGGTGCGGGCCCCCGTGGCCGAGGTGCGGGGCGGCGCGGAGATCATGTACTACGGCGGCGACATCGCGGAGCTCCTTGTCGCCGCCGCCCTCGTCAGCACCTGGCGTCCCGAGCGCCGTGATCGTCCCGAGCGCCGTCGGCGACCGGCTGCCCGGGCCGCGGGCCGCCCTTGATCCAGATCATGGAACCCGGTCTGCGGGCCTCGCGGCGGATCTTCCACAGCGCGACCTTGCAGGTCAGCTCCTTGTACATGGCGCCCATGCGGCCGTCGAAGTAGACGTTCGTCGCGGTGTCGTCCTTGCGGGCGAACTGCCGCAGGCCGGCGCGCCGGCCGAGGCTGACACACGACCCCGTGAAGGCCAGGTCGATCACCGCCGGAGCGGTTCCCGCGATGCGGCTCAGCACGGTGTCGGCGGCCCGTGCCCCCAGCGGTCCGGCGGCGTAGCAGCTCATCCGCAGCGGCCGGCCCGACGGCGCGGCGGCGTCTCCGGCCGCGACGACGTGGTCGTCGTCGACGCTGGTCAGCGTCTCGTCGGTGAGCAGCCGGCCGAGCGCGTCGGTGCGCAGCCCGCTGGCCGCCGCCAACCGCGGCACACCGAAACCGGCGGCCCAGATGGTCAACGCGCTGGCCCGGACCACCCCGTCGGCGAAGACGACCGCATCCGGCCGGACCTCGTTCACCGCGGCGGCCTCGAGCACCACGACACCGTGCCGGGACAGCCACGTGGCCAGGGAACGGCGACCCGGCGCACTCAGCGACGGCGCCAGGGTGTGGCCGCACACGAGCGTGACGCCGCGCCCCTGCCCGGCCAGCTCGGCGGCCGTCTCGACACCGGTCAGCCCGCCGCCGACCACGGTGATCGGAGCGTCGGGGGGCAGCTCACGCAGTCTGGCGCGCAGCCGCCGCGCGGGCTCGAGTTCGGCGATGGGCACGGCGAACTCGGCCGCGCCGGGCACCGATGCCGGTATCGCGCAGGTGCTGCCGACCGCGTAGACGACGTAGTCGTAGCCGAGGGCGCGGCCCGACGCCAGCCGTACCGTGCGGGCGGCGGTGTCGATGCGCTCGGCGCTGTCGACGACCAGCCTGACGCCGTCGCCGAGCAGCGTGCCGTAGTCCGCCGTGGCCTGGCCGGTGCCGGCCGCGAACTGGTGCAGCCGGATTCGGTCGACGAACTCCGGGCGTGGGTTGACCAGCGTGACGCCGATGTCGGGGCGCGTCCGCAGCCGGTTGGCCGCGAGCGTGCCGGCGTAGCCGCCGCCGATGACGACGACCTTGTGGGCGGCGTGGTGTCCGGTCGTGGACATGGTGGGTTCCCTTCTCGAACTCGCGCTGAGTGGCTCTTCCACCTGTCCGACAACGCACCTGCCCGGAATGTGAGGCGAGCCGCCGGCCTTACAGTTCGCCGCGCTGTCTTGTCGGACTGGTAGGGATGACGCGACCAAGGGAGCCGAGCACACCATGACCATCCAGTCCGAGCCGGGAGGCGGCCGGGTCGATCCCGGCCTGAGCGTGATCATGAGCGAGCGGCGTCAGCTGATCAACCTGGCGTATCGCCTTCTCGGTTCCCTGGCCGACGCCGAGGACGTCGTGCAGGAGACCTACGCCCGCTGGTACGCCATGTCCCGGCGGCAGCAGGACGCCATCGCGTCCCCCGGCGCCTGGCTGACCAGGGTCGCCGGACGCATCTGCCTCAACGTGCTCTCCTCCGCGCGGGCCCGGCGGGAGACCTACGTGGGGGAATGGATTCCCGAGCCGCTGCCCGACCCCGGGGAGTGGCCCGGCGGGCGGCCGGGCGGTGCCACGGCCGACCCGGCCGACCGGATCACCCTGGACGAGTCGGTCAACCTGGCCTTCCTCGTCGTGCTCGACTCGATGACCCCGGCCGAGCGGGTCGCGTTCGTCCTGCACGACGTCTTCCGCTACTCCTTCGCCGAAGTGGCCGACATCGTCGGCCGCACCCCGGCCGCCTGCCGTCAGCTGGCCTCCTCCGCCCGCCGTCGCATCCGCGGCACACAGGCCCCCGTGGCTCCCGCGGCCCGTCAGGCCCGGATCGTCAAAGACTTCAAACGGGCGTTGGAAGCCGGGGACATCGACGCCCTCATCGGGCTCCTCGACCCCGGGGCCACGGCGGTCAGCGACGGCGGCGGCCTGGTCAGCACCACGCTGCACCCGATCGAAGGCGCCGAGCGGATCGTGCGCTCCCTGGTGCGTCTCCGGGGCAGGCTCCGCGGCCTGACGATCCTGGAGCGTACGGTCAACGGCCGGCCCGGGCTGGTCGCCCAGCAGGATGGAGTGACCGTGTCGGTGTACGGGTTCGAGGTCGCCGGCGACCGGATCACGCACATCTGGGCGGTGCGCAACCCGGACAAGCTCCGGCCGTGGACGACGGGTTCGCCCCGATAGCACGCCGGCCTGCCGCCGCGGTGCGGGGGCAGGCCGGTGCCGGGGGGGTGACGGTCGTCAGGCGCGGGCGGCTATCCGGGTGAGGATGGGCTGGACCAGGCGCGCCGCCAGGGGGCCGAAGGCCGCCAGGATCAGGACGTACGCGGCGGCCAGGGCGCCGAGGTCGGGGTGGGCGCCGGCGGCCACCGCCAGCCCCGCGATGACGATGTTGAACTCTCCGCGGGGGATGAGCGCGATGCCGGCCCGGACCCGTCCGGCGCGGGCGATGCCGGCGCGGCGGGCGGCGTAGCCGCCGGTCACCAGTTTGGTGATCATCGTCACCACGGCAAGGCCGGCGGCCAGGCCCGCGGCGGGCAGGATCTTGGTGGGGTCGGTCTGCAGGCCGAAGAAGACGAAGAAGACCGCGGCGAACAGGTCGCGCAGCGGCGCGAGCAGCGCCTGGGCGTCTTCGGCCAGTTCGCCCGACAGGGCGATGCCGACGAGGAACGCGCCGACCGCGGCCGACACCTGCAGTTGCTGGGCCAGTCCCGCCACCAGCAGCGCCAGCCCGACCACCTTGAGCACGAGCACTTCGGGGTTGGGGCTGGCGACGAACGCCTCGATGTATCGGCCGAAGCGCAGCGCGACCAGGAGCACCACGCTCACCGCGGCGAGCGCGATGGCCACGGTGATCGCGCCGGCGACCGCGCTCAGGCCCGCCAGCATGGCGGTCAGGACCGGGAGGTAGACCGCCATCGTGAGGTCCTCGAAGACCAGCAGCGACAGCACCACGGGGGTCTCCCGGTTACCGATCCAGCCCAGGTCGGACAGGACCTTGGCGGTGATGCCGGAGGAGGTGGCGTAGGTCACGCCGGCCATGGCGACCGCGGCGACCGGCCCCCAGCCGAGGAGCAGCGCCAGGATCGCGCCGGGGGCGGCGTTGAGCACGAGGTCGACCAGGCCGGCGCGGGCGTTGCCTTTGAGGCTGGTCACCAGTTCGTCGGCGTTGTATTCCAGGCCGAGGGTGAGCAGCAGCAGGATGACGCCTAATTCGGCGCCGGTGGCGATGAACTCCTCGCTGGTGGCCAGCGGGAGGATGCCACCGGTGCCGAAGGCCAGGCCGGCGATGAGGTAGAGGGGAATGGGGGAGATGCCGACGCGCAGCGCCAGTGCACCGAGGATGCCGAGTCCGAGGACGACGGCGCCGAATTCCAGAAAAAGTATCGCGGTATTGTGCACGCGCTGCCCTCAGCCGCTGGCGAAGATGTCGGCGACGGCGGCGGTGCTGTCCTCACTGCCCACCACGACCACGACGTCGTCCGTGGCGAGGACGAAGTCGGGGGCGGGGCTGGCGAAGACGCGTCCGGCGCGGACCACGGCCACGATGGAGGCGCCGGTGCGGGTGCGCACCTGGGCCTCGCCCATGGGGCGGCCGGCGTAGGGGGTGCCCGGCGAGATCGGCAGCTGGACGCTGACCAGCCCCTCGACCTCGCGGTGCAGTGCGTTGAGACGCTGGACGATGCGGGGGGCGCCGAGCAGTTCGACGAGCGCGTCGGCCTCCTCGTCGTTGAGTTTCACCGTCTCACAGGCCCTGTCGGGATCGTCGGGGTCGTAGATCACCAGGTCGCGTCGCCCCGTGCGGTGGGAGACGACTCCTATTCGCCGTCCCGAGCGGGTGGTGAACTCGTGCCGCAACCCGATCCCCGGCAACACCGTCTGCTCGACATCCACGGCGCTGCTCCTCCGTTCAAATAGGTCAATGTCTGCCCAGGAACCTACCAACGATGAGCTGACGTCTCATTTCGGGCTCTTGGTGAGTGTCGTCGGGGGTATGGCAAGCTGTCGGCGTGGACGACGACCTCGAACACGCGCTCGTCGCGGTCGGGCCGCGGCTGCGCGCGCTGCGCCGGCAGCGTGAGACGACCCTGGCCGACCTGTCGGCGGCGACCGGCATCTCGGTGAGCACGCTGTCGCGCCTGGAGTCGGGCGCGCGCCGGCCGACCCTCGAACTGCTGCTGCCCCTGGCCCGGGCACACGGGGTCACGCTGGACGAGCTCGTCGACGCCCCGCCGACCGGGGACCCCCGCGTCCATCTGCGCCCGGTCGTGCGCAACGGAATGACCATGCTGCCCCTGACCCGCAGGGCCGGGGGCATCCAGGCGTACAAGCTGGTCATCCCGGCGGGCAGCGGCAGGAGGAAGCCGGAGCCGAAGACCCACGAGGGCTACGAGTGGCTCTATGTGCTCAACGGGCGGCTGCGGATGATCCTCGGTGAGCAGGATCTGGTGCTCTCCCCGGGTGAGGCGGCCGAGTTCGACACCCGGCTGCCGCACTGGTTCGGCGCCGCCGACGCGCACGCGGTGGAGTTCCTCAGCCTGTTCGGGCAGCAGGGTGAGCGTGCCCACCTCCGTGCCCGTCCGAAGGCGAAGCGGGATCCCGCGCCGTAGGGCGTTTACGCGGGGCGGCGCGCGAGGGTGAGCAGGTGGCCGCTGACGCCGAGGAGGGACGGCACGCGTTCCAGGGCGCGCTGGGCGTCGAGCATGAGCCGGCGGCGTTCGGGGTCGTCGAGCCAGTCGCCGACGTCGCCGTACAGCCAGAAGGCGCCCTCCAGGCCGTACCGCTCGGCCCCGGGCAGCCCGGCGTCGGCGAACTCCCCGACGATCTCGTCGGGGTCGTGGAAGTAGGCGGAGAAACCGTGCCCGGGGGACAGCATCACGCCGTCCGTCACGGCTGCGTGCGCCGCGCGCCGTTCCGGCTCCTGCGTGTAGAGCCCGAGGTGGATCGTGTCGTGTACGGCGGCGTAGCGGTTGATGGTGGCGGCGGCCACCAGCCCTCCGGGGCGCACCACGCGGCGCGCCTCGGTCAGGGCGGTGACCCGGTCGGCGCGGTCGGCCAGGTGGTAGAGCGGGCCCAGCAGCAGGACGGCGTGCGCGCTCGCGTCCGGTGCGGGCAGGTCCCGGGCGTCGCCCGGCCGGGCCGTCACCCCGGCCAGGGCCCCGGCGCGCTCGACGTGGAGCGGGATCGGGTCGAGCAACTCGACCTCGTAGCCGTCCGCGACCAGCCATTCGGCGTGCACGCCGGTGCCGCCGCCGACGTCGAGCACCCGGGCGGGCGGCGACGGCAGTGCCCGGCGTAACACGTCCTGTGTGCGCCACAGCTCCAGCCGGCCTCGGCCCGCGCGGAGCCTGCCGTGCTCCCTGTCCTGCTCGTAGTAGGCGCGCACTTCCCGCGTCACCGTCATGACCGCTTCCTCCTCGGCTCGTCGGACCGTACGGCGTGCTCACCGGCCCTTCGCGCACTTTTTCATGATTTCCTCGCCGGTTCCGGTACGGGCGGGACGCCGCCGATCGCGCTTCGGCGCATCAGCGGCAGCCGGAGGACGAACCGCGCGCCGCGGGGGGAGTCCTCGATCCGCAGGGTTCCCCGATGGGCCCGGGCGATGTCGCGGGAGATCGCGAGACCCAGCCCGGTTCCGCCGGCGTCCCTGCGCCGTCCCTCGTCCAGCCGGGTGAACCGCTCGAAGACCCGCTCGCGGTCGGCGGGTGCGATGCCGTTCCCGTCGTCGGTCACCGTCACGACCGCGTCGCCGCCGGCGGACCCGACCCGGACCGTGACGCCGGTCGCCGCGTGCCTGCGCGCGTTGCTCAGCAGATTGCTCATCACCCGCGCCAGTTGCACCCGCGAGGCGTGCACCCACACGTCCCCGGTCACGTGGACCTCCACGGGCGTACGGCCGGGGTGCGCCTGCACCTCCTCGGTCACCAGCGCGCCGAGGTCGATCGGCTCGGGCGGCGCGGGCCGGCCGCCATGTTGCCCGGCCGTGGCCAGCACATCCTGCACGATCGCCTCCAGCCGGCCGGTGGCCGACAGCGCCCCCCGGATGGCGTCGTGGGCGGCGACGTGGTCGGGGTAGAGCAGCGCTTCCTCCAGGTGCACCCGCAGGCCCGCGATCGGCGTCCTGAGCTCGTGGGAGGTGACGGAGGCGAGCCGGAACTGCTGCTCCACCGGGCGCAGCGTCCGGCCCGTGATCCACCACGTCACCCCGCCGCCGATCAGGACGATGAGGAGCGCGCCCCCCGCGATGAGGTATTCGAGGTGGTGCGTCGCCAGGAGGGGCGGCTCGGCGGTGCCCGCGTAGACGACGGGGGCGTCGGGGGCCGTCGAGACCCGGTTGGCCATGAGCAGGACGCACCGCCCGCCCGGCCCGCACTCGACGCGCCGCTCGAGCCGGTCGTCCGGCCCGGGCCTGACAGTGCTCAGGGGCGGCCGGCCGGTCGCCGCCGGGCTGGCGTGGACGACCCTGCCCCGCGCGTCCACCAGCTGAACCAGGTCGACGTCGCCCGTCCCGGGGGCGGCGTGCGGGAGAGTGCCGTTGCGCACCTGGGCGCTCCACGAGGCGGCGACCTGCTCGGCGTCGAAGAACACCCGGTCTTCGACGCCGTAGCGGATCGCCAGGTCCAGGCTCACGCCGCCCAGGACCGTCAACAGGAGGGACAGCACCGCCACGGCTGTCGTGTAGCGCTTCTGGATCGAGCGCAGGAACGGCATCGGCCTCACCAATCTCCTGCCGCACCCGTGGACGGTCGGGACCACGATGCGCAAATTGGACGATTTCGTCCACTTTGCGGTCAGGTGTCGGATTGTGTCAAATCGGCGACAGGGATCCTGACGTGGGCTTTCACGTGGTCCAACGCCATGTCCAAGGCGACCGCGAGGGGCCGTTCGTCCTGCATGGTCTCGGCGAGCAGGTAGCCGCCCTGCAGGGCGGCGATGACCGCGACGGCGAGCTCCCGGGGATCGGTGCCGGGGTCGAGCTCGCCGCTGTCGCGCATCCGGGCGAGGCCGTCGGCGAGCAGTCCCTGCCAGGTGTCGAAGACGGCCGCAAGGGAGCGGCGGGCGTCGTCGTGACGACAGGAGAGCTCGTTGGCCAGTGAGCCGATGGGACACCTGTAGGGTTCGCCGCGCTCCCGGCGGCTCGTCACCAGCCAGTCGCGCCATCGCTCGAGATCTCGCATCGAGCGCACCTGGTCGAGTTGCGGCTTGTGTGCGGAGACCATGCGATGCTTCCGCATCGCGATCACCTCGGCGATCAGGGCTTCCTTGTCCGGGAAGTAGTGATAGAGCTGTGACTTGCTGATGCCGCAGGCGTCCACCACCTGATCGAGGGTCGTCGCCGCGACACCCTGCCTGAACATGAGGTCGGAGGCGGTGGCGACGATACGGTCGCGGGTGGCCGCCCCGCGCGCGGTGAGCCGTGGGGGATCCTTCCTCGGCCCTCGATCGGCCATGCGACAACCCCGCCTTCGGGCACGCGGCCCCGCTGGAGATGACCCTCAATAATATGCGACATACCACCATAAACTGGACGGAATCGTCCAGTGGGCCGTCCGGCCCCGCGCTCCGTCCGGCGGCCGGTCGCGCCGGGGGCCTGCCGCCACGCGGGGGAGCGCCGGATCAGGCGCCGGCGGCCCGGCGTCCGGTGCCCGGCGGGTGGGATACGTTTCTAGCTGGGCGCCGGGCCGGCGAGCGGCCCATCGCCCGCGGAACACGAGGAGACCAGGCACGTTGCCCGACACGCACGACCCCACAGGCACCGGCGCGGACGCTCCGAGCGGCCCCGGCGGCGGGCGGCCCGGCCTGCGGGCCGACTGCGCGAACTGCTTCGGGCTGTGCTGCGTCGCGCTGCCCTTCGCCGCCTCGGCCGACTTCGCGATCACCAAGGACGCCGGGCGGCCGTGCCCCAACCTGCGGGACGACTTCCGGTGCGGCATCCACGCCCGGCTGCGCGACAGCGGCTTCGCCGGCTGCACCGTCTACGACTGCTTCGGCGCCGGGCAGAAGGTCTCGCAGGTCACCTTCGGACGCAGCTGGCGGGACGAACCGCGGACCGCGGACCGGATGTTCGAGGTCTTCCCGGTCATGCGGCACCTGCACGAGCTGCTGTGGTACCTGGACGAGGCGCTGTCCCTGCCGGCGGCCCGCCCGATCCACCCCGAACTGCGCGGCGCGTTCGAGGAGACCGAGCGCCTGACGGCGGGCACCCCCGACGACCTGCTGGACGTGGACGTCGCCGCCCACCGCGAGAAGGTCAACGTGCTGCTGCTGCGGACCAGCGAGCTGGTGCGGGCGTCGGCCGGGGGCCGCGCCCCCGACCGCAGGGGAGCCGATCTCATCGGCGCCCGGCTGAGGAAGGCCGACCTGCGCGGAGCCAACCTGAGGGGCGCCTACCTCATCGGGGCGGACCTGCGGGGGGCCGACCTGCGCTGGGCGGACCTCATCGGAGCCGACCTGCGCGGCGCCGATCTCGGCGGAGCCGACCTCACCGGGAGCGTCTTCCTCACCCAGGTCCAGGTGAACGCGGCCAAGGGGGACGAGGCCACCAAGCTGCCCGCCGGCCTCACCCGGCCGTCGCACTGGTCGGGCCCCGCGGCCCATCCGCCCGCGGCGGCGGGCCGGGCGTCCGTGCGCCGGCCGCGCCCCCGCCGCCGCTGAGCGAAGCGTCCCCGCTCGTCTCGTGGCCGAGCGCGGCGGCGAGGTCGTCCAGGCACGCCGCCACCGGGCCGAGCGTCAGCGCGCCGCTGCCCGCCCCGGCCAGTTCGCCCGCCGCGGGCACCAGCGCGGCGTACGCGCGTTCCATCGTCGTGCGGTCGCCGAGGGTGAGGGCCGCCCGGGCGGCCAGGCACCACAGGGCCTCCGTCAGCAGGTCGGGCGGCGGTTCGGGAAGTGCGCGCAGCGCCGCCGCGGCCTCCGTACGGCGGCCGCGCCCCAGCAGCACCAGAGGCCTGGCCCACGGCGCGTACGGCCCCCAATCGGCGTCTTCGCCGTCCGGTGCGGGCCGCGCGTGCCGCAGGCGCAGGCACAGCAGCGCGAGCGGCAGCAGGCCGCGCTCCATCCCGGGCATGCCGGCGCCGTCCAGCAGCCTCGCGGCCTCCCGGTAGGCGGCCTCGACCTCCTCCACCGGCGCTCGCCCGGTCGCGTCCAGGCGCAGCGCCCGGTACCACCCGGTGAACACCCGCACCAGGGGCCGCTCGTGCCGTACGGCCAGGCCTTCGGCGGCGGCGGCGTGCGCGTCGGCGGCCGGGAAGTCCGCGAGGGCCGACCGGGCCTGCATCCGGATGAGATGCCCGAGCACCTCGAAGGTGACCAGGCCGTGCCGCGCGGACAGGTCCACCAGTTCGGCGCCGATCCCGTCGCGGCGGGCGGCCAGGCCCGTGCGGTGGAAGGTCTGCATGAACACGCCGCTCAGCGCGAACGCCAGCAGCGCGGGGTCGTTCAGGCGGCGGGCGATCTCCTCGGCCTGCCGCGCCGCCCGCTGCCCGGGGCCGGAGCGGGCGCCGCGCGACTCCAGGGCGATGGTCGCCAGCAGCCGGGCGCGGGCCGCCTCGTGGCCGGAGTCCTGGTCACCGGCGGCCTGATGATCAGGGGACAGGGCGGCCAGTGTGCGCCCGGCCGCCGCCACGATCCGCGCCGCCTGCACGGGGTCGTCGGAGCGGGTCCAGATGGCCGGGACGTCGAAGGCGCCGATCACCCGGGCGGTCAGCTCCGCGTCGCCCAGCTCCTCGGCCGCCTCGACGGCGGCCACGCGGTGCTCGCGGGCCGCCCGCAGACCGCCGCCCCCGGTCACGGCGAGATCGCGCAGCAGCCCGGCCGTCGACTCCAGGCGGGCCCGTGCCCCGGTGGCGACCGTGCGGTCGTACGCGGCCGTCGTCTCGGCCCACACCCGTTCGGCCGCGCCTGCGGTCCCGGCCGGGGTGGTGGGGTCGAGGTGGCCGGCCTGGCGCAGGATGTCGGTCTCCAGGCGGCGCAGCCCCGGGCCGGGGTCCACGCCGAGCTCGTCCACCAGCAGCGCCCGCGCCCGGCGCAGCACGGCCAGCGCGTCGCCCTGCCGCCCGCCGCGGTACAGCGCGAGCGCGAGCAGCCGCCAGGCCTCCTCGCGCCAGGGATGCCCGGCCGTGTGCGCGTCCAGGTCGGGCACCGCCTCGGCGGCCCGGCCCAGGGCCAGCAGCGTCTCGGCCCGGCGTTCGACCGCGTGCAGCCGCAGCTCGGCCAGGCGGGAGCGCTCGGCCCGGGCCCAGTCCTGGTCGGCGAACTCCGCGTAGGCGGGGCCGCGCCACCACCCCAGCGCCTCCTCCAGCCGCCCGAGCCCGTCTTCGGGCGGCAGCGTCGCGGCGGCGGCCACCGCGTGTTCGAAGCGCCAGGAGTCCACCGCGTCGGTCGCGGCCCGCAGCGCGTACCCGGGCCCCTCGGTCACCAGCAGCCGCGCCGGGGCGCGGGGCGGGCGGCCCGGTTCCAGCGCGCGGCGCAACGCCGCCACGAACGTCCGTACGGCCCCGAGCGCCCCCGCCGGTGGTTCGTCCCACAGATCGTCGACCAGGCGGGTGGCCGGGACGACGCGCCCGCGGGCGACGATCAGCCGGGCCAGCACAGCGCGGTGCCGTGGCCCCCTCAGGGCGATCGCGGCGCCGGCGCCGTCCCAGGCCGTCACCGGCCCCAGCACCCCGAACGCGATCCCCACCTGCGGCTCCCCTCCAGGTCACGGCACCTGTCACGGTAGCGCGCTGACCGGATGCTCATTCACGCCCGGCAGCCTTGGCGGCACATCCGATCCCGCACAGAAAGAGAGCGCGTCATGGCGCCAGTCCTTCCCGGTTTCGACTACCTGCGCGTGCCGGTCGCCGACGGCGTGTCGCTGAATGCGGCCGTCGCCGGGTCGGGGAGCCCGATCGTGCTGCTGCACGGCTTCCCCCAGACCCACCTGATGTGGCGGCACGTCGCCGCGGACCTGGCCGACGGCCACACCGTGATCTGTCCCGACCTTCGCGGCTACGGCGACAGTGACAAGCCGGCCGAGGCCGGCCGGGAGACCTATTCCAAGCGCACGATGGCCGCCGACGTCGTCGCCCTGGCGCGGGCGCTGGGACACGAGCGGTTCGCGCTGGCCGGGCACGACCGCGGGGCCCTGGTCGCCTTCCGCGCCGGGCTCGACCACCCGGCGGCCGTCAGCCACCTGGCCTGCCTCGACGTGCTGCCCACGCTGGACATGTGGGAGGTGATGCACGGCGCCGCCGCCGCCGTCGGGTTTCATCTTCATCTGATGGCCCAGCCGCCCGGCCTGCCCGAGCGGATGATCGACGCGAGCGCGGACGCGTTCTTCGGCCACTTCCTCGACCTGTGGACCCTTGACCGCGGGGCGATCCCCGGCGACGTACGCGCCGCCTACCTGCACGCCTGCCGCGCGGCGGTGCCCTCGATCGTGGCGGACTACCGCGCGTCGGCGGGGATCGACGTGGACCACGACCGGGCGGACCGGGAGGCCGGGAACCGGCTGCGGATGCCGGTGACCGTGCTCCAGCAGGACTGGGGGGCCGAGCTCGGCTACGACGCCGCGGCGCTGTGGGGCGCCTGGGCCCCCGACCTGGTGCACTCCACGGTCGCCTGCGGGCATTTCATGGCCGAGGAGGCCCCGGCGGTGGTCGCCGGGGCCCTGCGCGCCCTCCTCACCCGCTGAGCCGGGCGCCCGACGCCTTCCCGCGATCGGTCAGCAGGCGACGTCGGCGGGCGGGAGCGTCCCGGTGGTGAGGAAGGCGTCGACGGCGCCGTTGAGGCAGGCGTCGCCGAAGGCGGGGTACGGCGCGTGGGTGTGGGCGTCGATGGTCACCAGGCGTGAGCCGGGGATGTGCGCCGCGACGGCGCGGCTGTTGGCGACCGGGACGGCCACGTCGCGCAGCGCCGCGGTCACCAGGACCCCGGGCGCGTGGTTGGCCGACAGCCGCACCGGCTCGTCCTTGATCCGGGGCCAGAAGGCGCACGGCGTGATGTTGGCGTTGGCCGGCCCGAACAACGGATACCGCGCGCCGTAGGAGGCGAGGTCGCGCAGGTAGTCGTGGGGGTCGCGCGGCCAGGGGCCGTCCCCGCACCGGTAGGCCATGTTGGTCGCGGTGTGGTTGTCTGCGGGGACGCCCGGGACCCCGGCGGGCGGCAGCGGCCGGAGGGGGAACGGCACGAACGGCTCCCGCCCGGCGGCGAGGTCGGCGAAGGCCGCCGCGACCAGCCCGAAGGTACGCTCGTCGTAGATGCCGGCCACGAGCAGCGACCCCAGCTCGCCGCCGGTCCAGGCGCGTCCCGCGACGACGAGAGGGCTCGTCGCGGCGCGGCGGATGAGCCCGGTCACGGCGTCGGTGACCTCCTGCGCGGTGGCGCCGAGGCCGTAGTCGGCGTCCCGCGCGGCCGTCCAGGCGGCGAAGGCGGCCGTCCCGGCCTCGAAGGCCGGGGTGCGCGCCAGCTCGTAGGCCCGCCACGCCGTGTCGCCGTAGGGCGGGCTGTCCAGCACGAACCTGTCCACCCGGCCCGGGAACAGGGTGCTGTAGGTCGCCCCGAGCATCCCCGCGTACGACCCGCCGAGGTAGGAGATCTTCTCCTCGCCGAGCGCCGCCCGGATGACGTCCATGTCCCGGGCCGCGTTCGCGGTGGTGGCGTGCGGCAGCGCCCACCCGGCGGCGCGCACGCAGTCGCGGGCGTACGCGCGGGCCTCGGCGGCGTCGGCGGGAAAGCTCCCGGGGGTGGCGGTGCGCACCCAGTAGCCGCCGGTCTCCTCCAGGTCCTGCCCGCAGCCGATGGGAGTGCTCCGCTCGACGAAGCGCATGTCGAAGCCGATCAGGTCGTAGCGCGCCCGCACCTGCGGGGACAGCTGAGGCGCCAGGGCCGACGGCAGCGGCACACCCGGCCCGCCGGGTCCGCCCCCGGTGGTGAGCAGCACGCCCCGGCGGCGGGCCGGATCGGTCGCCGGCAGCCGCGAGATCACGATCGTGATCGTCCGGCCGCGGGGACGGCGGTAGTCGAGCGGCACGGTGACCTCCGCGCAGCGCAGGGCCGGGTCGTCCACGCCCGCGCAGTCGCCCCAGCGCAGCTGCCGCCCCGGCGGGCCCTGCCGCGTGTCCTCGCCCGGATGCGGCCGTGGTGCGAAGGCCGCCGCGCCCTCGACGCCCTGCACGCCCTGCACGCCCTGCACCCTTTGCGCTTCCGCCGTCGCCGGGGCCGCCGCCACCGGCGAGAGCAGCACGACCGATGCCACCGTGGTTGCCGTGATCGCCGCGATCCGCGACGCGCCCGCCCAGTCCGCCATGACGCACACACTGATCAACGGAAGCCGCGCGCGCCAACGGCCCGGGTCCGCGTGGCGGCCGGCGGGGGAGTGCGTGCTGCTCCGGGACACGGCCCCCGTGCCCGGGCGTGAAACTTTCCCTTGCGCGTGAGACCGTGTCCGGATCGGGCGGCCGGCTCCGACGTCCCTTGCGCGGCGGTGCGGCAGGCGCCCGCCGGGAAGGAGCGAACCGTGAAATACATGATCATGCTGTACGGCTCGCAGCAGGACTACGACGTCCTCGAGGGACGGCCTGGGCACACACCCGCCTGGTCGGCCGACGACGTCGCGGCGATGCACGCGTTCATGACGGAGTGGAACGACGACCTGGTGAAGTCGGGCGAGTTCGTCGACGCCCAGGGCCTGACCGCCCCCGTCCACGCCCGCAGGATCCGGCTGCGCGAGGGCGTGCCCGTCGTCACCGACGGCCCGTACGCCGAGACCGAGGAGGTGCTGGCGGGCTACACGATCGTCGAGTGCGGCAGCTTCGACCGGGCGACGCAGATCGCCGCGCGACTGGCGCACACCCCGCATCCCGAGGGCGCGGCCCTGGCGCACGAGTGGTACGTGGACGTGCGTCCGATCGCCGGGTCGCAGGCCGAGCCGGAGCTGTGACGACGCCTCACGGCGAGACCGAGGACCTGCTGCGCGGCCTGGCGCCGCGGGTCCTCGGCGCGGTCGTGCGGCGGTACGGCCACTTCGACACCGCCGAGGACGCCGTGCAGGAGGCGTTGCTCGCGGCCGCCGTCCGCTGGCCGTGCGACGGACTGCCGGACAACCCGATGGGCTGGCTCGTCACCGTCGCCGGCCGCAGGCTCACCGACCTGCTGCGCGCCGAACAGGCCCGGCGCGGCCGGGAGGAGGCCGCCGGCAGACGGGCGCTGCCCGAGTGGCGGCCCGCGCCCGCGGCGGACCGGTCCGCGGCCGACGACACGCTGACCCTGCTGTTCATGTGCTGCCATCCCGCGCTGTCGCCCGCCTCGCAGATCGCCCTCACCCTGCGCGCGGTCGGCGGCCTGACCACCGCGCAGATCGCGCGGGCGTTCCTGGTGCCGGAGACGACCATGACCCGGCGCATCACCCGGGCCAAGCAGCGCATCAAGGACAGCGGCGTGCCGTTCGGCATGCCGGCGGGAGCCGACCGCGACGCGCGGCTGCGTGCCGTCCTCCACGTGCTCTACCTGGTTTTCACCGAGGGGTACGCCGGGGATGCCGGTGCGGCCGGGCCGCGCCGGGAGGACCTGGCGGCCGAGGCGATCCGGCTGGCCCGCATCCTTCACCGGCTGCTGCCCGGCGACGGCGAGGTGGCCGGGCTGCTGGCGCTCATGCTGCTGACCGACGCCCGGCGTGCGGCCCGCGCCGCCCCGGACGGCACGCCGATCCCGATGGCCGAGCAGGACCGGACCCTGTGGGACGCCGCCCGCGTCGCCGAGGGTGTGGCGCTGGTCGACGCCGCGCTGGCCAGGGGCGTGCCCGGGCCGTACCAGGTCCAGGCGGCGATCGCCGCCCTGCACGACGAGGCGCCGAGCGCGGAGGCGACCGACTGGCCGCAGATCGCCGCGCTGTACGCGGTGCTGACCGGGATGTCGGCCAACCCCGTGACGGCGCTGAACCACGCGGTCGCGGTGGCGATGAGCCGGGGCCCGCGGGCGGGGCTGGATCTGCTCGCGGGGCTGGAGGACGACGAGCGGCTCGCCCGCGACCACCGCCTGCCCGCGGTGCGCGCGCACCTGCTGGAGATGGCGGGGGAGCGGGCGGCGGCACGGGAGGCCTACCTGACGGCGGCCCGGCGGGCGGCGGGACTGCCGCGCCGGCGCTACCTCAACGCCCGTGCCGCCCGGCTGACGGCGGCACCCGACGGCGACGCCTGACGAGGGCGGCCGATCCCGGACCGGCCGAGTCAGGAACGGGGCTGGAACAGTTCGACGAGGTTGCCGGCGGGGTCGGGGAGCAGGATCTGCCGGCCGCCGGGGCCGGCGACCACGTCGCCGCGGAACGACAGGCCCGCGGCGCGGAGCCGGGCGATCTCGGCGTCCAGGTCGTCGACGATGAGGTGGATGCGGTTGCGGCCCGCGCCGGAGACGTCGGCGGGGGTGGCGCGGGCGCCGGAGCTGGCGGGCCCGGACAGCAGCAGCCGCAGCGGCCCGCGTACCACGTCGGCGAAGGCGGGGGCGGCGCTGCCGTTGAGGGTGAAACCGAGATGGGTGGTGTAGAAGTCGACGGCCGCCTGGACGTCGTCGACGAGGTAGCGGACGGCGGCGTAGCGGTCGGTCGCGGTCATCGGGAAGCCTCCGAGGTGTGGGCCAGGACGGTGTGGGCCAGGACGGGGAGCAGATGGCGGATGCGTGTGTCGATGTCCGCCGTGGTCCGGTCGAACGCGGCGTGGCCGTCCTGTTCGGGCAGGTCCGCCGCGGCGGGGTCGGGGGTGCTCCAGTGGATGCGCCGCGCGTGGCCGCCGAATTCGGGGCAGTTCTCGCGGACCTTGTCGCAGAGGGTGATGACGTAGTCGAAGCGGCGGCCGCGCAGCGTGTCCAGGTGGCGGGGCCGCCGGTCGGCGACGTCGATGCCGTGCCGCTCGCGCAGCACCCGTACGGCCTGCGGGTGCATCCGCGGGCGGGGCCGGCTGCCGGCGCTGGTCACGGTCACGAGGCCGGAGGTGTGGTGGCGCAGCAGGGCTTCGGCGATCGGTGAGCGGGCGCTGTTTCCCGTGCAGGCGAACAGCACCGAGAGCCGGGGCCACTGCGAGGGCCACTGCGAGGGCCACTGCGAGGGCCACTGAGACGGACGCTCCGGCGGCGCGGAGACGCCGCGCAGCACGGGGTGCAGCACGGGGTGCAGGGCGGGGTGCAGGGCGGCCCCGGCGCCGGCCAGGGCCTGCGCGCATCGGTCCAGGTCGAGCCGGTAGTAGCTGTCGCGGCCGTCGTGGCTGCTGCGGGTGGCGGTGACAAGGCCCTCGGCGCGCAGCAGCCGCAGATGGTAGGAGACCAGGTTCTGCGGCGCTCCGGCCAGCGCCGTGAGCTCGCGGACCCGCAGGTCGCCCGTGGCGAGCTCGGTCAGCAGCCGCCAGCGCAGCGGGTGCGCGGCCAGGCGCACGAACGCCGGGGTGGCTTGACTGGACGACGCCATGACCCGGACGATACATCAAACGTGGTTGATGGAATAGCCGTGGATTCGTGGCGTTGCGAGGTGGAGGGATGGACGTGGGGGACGATCCGGCGGGTTCGCTCCGTGATCTGCTGCGGGGGCTTGCGGTGTTCGACACCGAGCTGCCGGGATTCGACGTCGACGCCGCGCCGGCCGACCCGGTCGAGCTGTTCGTGCAATGGCTGACCTCGGCCGTCAGGGCCGGGGTGCGTGAACCGCACGCCATGGCGCTGGCGACCGCCGACGCCGGTGGGCGGCCTTCGTCCCGCGTGCTGATCTGCAAGGACCTCGACGCGGACGGCACCTGGTATTTCGCGACGAGCGCGGGCAGCCGCAAGGGCCGGGAGCTGGCCGCCACGCCGTACGCCGCGCTCAGCTTCTACTGGCCCGAGCAGGGCCGCCAGATCCGGGTGCGGGGCGCGGCCGTCCCGGCGGACGCCGAGCGCGGCGCCGCCGACTTCCTCGCGCGTTCGCCCGGAGCCCGCGCCGACGCCCTGACCGGGCGCCAGTCACAGGTCCTGGACGAACCGTCCGACCTCGAAGCCGCCCTCCGCGCGGCACACGCACGGATCGAGGCCGACCCCGCGGTGGTCGCGCCGGACTGGACCGTCTACGGCGTCCGCGCCGACGACGTCGAGTTCTGGCAGGCCGACCGCGACCGCCGGCACATCCGACTGCGCTACACGCGTGCGGACGGCGCCTGGACGCGGCACCGCCTGTGGCCCTGAGAGCGCAGGGCCCTCGACACCGGAGGTCGCAATGACGGGCACGCCGTCCCGCGGCGGGCAGGGGCCGCTGGAGCGCCGGCTGGGCCTGCCCGACGCCGTGGTCATCGGGCTGGGCTCGATGATCGGCGCGGGGATCTTCGCCGCCCTGGCCCCCGCGGCGCGCGCGGCGGGGTCCGGGCTGCTGCTCGGGCTGGCCCTGGCCGCGGTCGTGGCCTACTGCAACGCGACCTCCTCGGCCCGGCTGGCCGCGCGCCACCCCGCCTCCGGCGGGACCTACGTGTACGGGCGGGAGCGGCTGGGGGACTTCTGGGGCTACCTGGCGGGGTGGGCGTTCGTCACCGGCAAGACCGCCTCGTGCGCGGCGATGGCGCTGACCGTCGGCTCCTACGTGTGGCCGGAGCGGGCCCATCTGGTGGCGGTGGCCGCCGTGGTGGCGCTGACCGCGGTCAACTACGCCGGGATCCACAAGAGCGCCTGGCTCACCCGGGTCATCGTCGGGGTGGTCGTCGCGGTCCTGGCCGCCGTGGTGGTCACGGGCCTGACCTCCGGCGCGGCGGACCCGGGGCAGCTGTACATGGCGGCCGGCGTGACCGCCGGCGGGGTGCTGCAGGCGGCGGGCCTGCTCTTCTTCGCCTTCGCCGGTTACGCCCGCATCGCCACCCTCGGTGAGGAGGTGCGCGACCCCGCGCGGACCATTCCCCGCGCGATCCCGATCGCGCTCGGGCTCACCCTGGTCGTCTACGCGGCGGTCGCGGTGTCCGCGCTCGCCGTGCTGGGCGGTACGGGACTGACGGACGCGGTCGCCCCCCTGGCCGCCGTCGTGCGGGAGGCCGGTCATCCCGGCCTGGCCCAGGTCGTCCGCGCGGGCGCCGCGGTCGCCGCGACCGGCTCGCTGCTCGCACTGATCCTCGGGGTGTCGCGCACCACGCTGGCGATGGCCCGCGACCGGCACCTGCCGCACGTCCTGGCCGCCGTCCATCCCCGGTTCCGGGTGCCCCACCACGCCGAGGTGGCCGTCGGCGCGGTCGTGGCGGTCCTGGCCGCGACCGCGGACCTGCGCGGCGCGATCGGGTTCTCCTCCTTCGGCGTGCTGGTCTACTACGCCGTCGCCAACGCCGCCGCCTGGACCCTCGGGCCGGAAGAGGGACGGCCGCCGCGGGTGGTGCCCGCCCTCGGCCTGGCCGGCTGCCTGGTCCTGGCCTTCGCCCTGCCCCTGTCCTCGGTGCTCTCCGGAGCCGCCGTGCTCGCCGCCGGCGCCGTCGTCTACGCCGTGCGCCGGGCCCTCGCCTGACGAGGATCATTTGAGACTCGCCGGCGGCTACCATGGGTCGATGCGACGTGAAGTCTCAACCGGGGTGGAAGCGGCCGGCGCGGGGCGGGACCGATGAGCCGCAGGGCGCTGCGCCCGGTCGACCTGGCGCGGGAGGCGGGGGTCTCCACTCAGCAGATCCGCAACTACGCCGACGCGGGCATCCTCCCGCCCGCCGAGCGGACGGCCGCCGGCTACCGCAGGTTCGACACCCGGCACCGCGACGCCCTGCTGGCCTACCGGGCGCTGGCCGGGGGGTACGGCTGGGAGGCCGCCCGTTCGATCATGCTGGCCGTGCACGACGGCGACCTGGCGGGCGCGCTCGCCCTCGTCGACGCCTGCCATGCCGCGCTGCACCAGCAGCGGCTGGCCCTGCGGGCGACGGGGGAGGCGGTCGAAGCGGTGGCCGGGCAGGACCCCGGCGGCCCGGTGACCTCGCAGTCCCCCCTGCGGATCGGGGAGGTGGCCGCGCTCCTCGGCGTACGCGCCTCGGCGCTGCGCGTGTGGGAGGACGCCGGGCTGCTGACCCCGCGGCGCGAGCCCGGCACGGGCTACCGGTGGTACGGCCCGGCCGAGGTCCGCGACGCCCGCATGATCCACATGTTGCGGCAGGGCCGGTATCCGCTGGGGCGGATCGGCGACGTGCTCGACGGCCTGCGCCGCACCGGCAGCACCGAGGCGCTGCGCGCGGCCCTGGCCGAACGCCGGGCCGCCCTCGCCGCCACGGCCGCCGCCATGCTCGAAGGCTCCGCCCGCCTGCACGACTACGTCGCCGGCCCACGCTGACTCGCCCGATCCTGTGATCCTTACGGCCCCTTAACAACTAGGCTCCTAAAGTACTAGGAAACTAGATGAATAGAGGTCATGGTGATCGAGTTCTACCTGGACGGCAGGTCCGGCCTCTCGCCGTACCTGCAGCTCGTCCAGCAGGTGCGGCACGCGCTGCGGCTGGGCCTGCTGCGCGAAGGCGATCAGCTTCCCACCGTCAAGGACGTGGTGGCGCGGCTGGCGATCAACCCCAACACCGTGCTGAAGGCCTACCGGGAGCTCGAGCACGAGGGCCTGGTGGCCGCCCGGCCGGGCGTCGGGACGTTCGTGACCAGGACCCTGGCCGACGCCTCGCTGGCCGCGCACGGCCGGCTGCGGCAGGACCTGCGCCGCTGGCTCACCGCGGCACGTCTGGCCGGCCTCGACGACGAGAGCATCGAGGCCCTGTTCATGGCCACCTTCCGGACCGCCTCTCAGGAGGACATCGCGTGAACGCTGTCCTGCAGGCCCGCGACCTGGGCAAGAAGTACGGCAGGCGATGGGCGCTGCGCGACTGCGGCGTCGACGTCCCCGCCGGGCACGTCGTCGGGCTGGTGGGCCCCAACGGCGCCGGCAAGACCACGCTGCTCAAGCTGGCCGCCGGGCAGCTGACGCCGACCTCGGGAAGCATCACCGTGCTCGGCGGCCGTCCCACGGGAGGTTCGGCGCAGCTGGCCAGGATCGGATTCGTCGCCCAGGACACCCCGGTGTACGCGGGCCTGAGCGTCGGCGACCACCTGCGGCTGGGCGACCGGCTCAATCCCGGCTGGGACGCCGCGCTCGCGCGCGAACGGATCGCACGGCTCGGCCTCGATCCCCGGCGCCGGGCGGGCAGGCTGTCGGGCGGGCAGCGCGCCCAGCTCGCCCTCACCCTGGGCCTGGCCAAACGGCCCGAGCTGCTGATCCTGGACGAGCCGGTCGCCGCGCTCGACCCGCTGGCCCGCCGCGAGTTCCTGCAGGGCCTGATGGAGGCCGTCGCCGAGCAGGAGCTCAGCGTGGTGCTCTCCTCCCATCTGGTCGCCGACCTGGAACGGACCTGCGACTACCTCATCGTGCTGGCCGACTCGCGGGTGCGGGTGGCGGGCGAGGTAGAGGACCTGCTGGCCACCCACCACCGGCTCACCGGCCCGCGTCGCGACCCCGGCCGCCTGCCCGCCGGTCAGCACATCGTGTCCGCCAGCCACACCGACCGGCAGAGCACGTTCATCGTCCGCACCGACGCCCCGATCCACGATCCCGCCTGGAGCGTCAGCCGGATCACGCTGGAAGACCTGGTCCTGGCCTACATGGACCAGCCCGCCCCCGCCCACCTCAGACCAGTCCTGGAGACCCATCGATGATCTGGCTGACCTGGCGCCAGTTGCGCGGCGCGGCCGCGACGACGGCCGCCGGCCTGGTGGTGCTCGCCGCCGCCCTGGCGCTGACCGGCCCTGACCTGGCCTCCGACTACTCCGCCGGCATCGCCGCCTGCGCCCGGGACGGCGACTGCGCCCGCTTCTTCGACCATTTCTTCGACAACCACCAGAGCCCCTTCCAGGCCGCCACCGTCATCGTGCTGCTCGTGCCGGCCCTGACCGGTCTCTTCTGGGGCGCGCCGCTGATCACCCGTGAGCTGGAGGCGGGCACGCATCTGCTGGTGTGGAACCAGAGCATCACCCGCACGCGCTGGCTGGCGGTCAAACTCACGGTCGTCGGCGGGGCCGCCGCGGCGGCCGCCGGGCTGTGCAGCCTCGCGGTGACGTGGTGGTCCACGCCCCTGGACAAGTCCGCCGCGCCGGGCTTCACGCTCATGGATCCCCTGGTGTTCGGCGCGCGCGGCATCGTCCCCATGGCCTATGCGGCATTCGCGTTCACCCTCGGCGTGACCGCCGGCTTGATCGTCAGGCGCACCCTGCCCGCCATGGCCGTCACCCTGGCCGTCTTCGCGGCGGCCCAGATCCTCATGCCGATGACCGTCCGGCCCCACCTCCTGCCTCCGGTCAGCTCCTCCTTCGAGCTCGGCCCGGAGAACGTGAAATCCTTCGGCAAGTTGCGCGAAGCCGAGTACCCGGAAGTGCTCCTGAACGCGGCGATACCGGGCCATACGGGCGCCTGGTTGCTGTCCAGCCGCCTCGTCGATCCGTCCGGACGCGTGATCGGCGGCGACGGCGCCCCCGCCACCGTACGGGTGTCCATGACGTCGGGCGCGTGCGCACCCTCCCAGCAGGCCGAGGCGGAACGGGGCATGGACGGCTGCCTCGCGGAGATCAACCGGCTCGGTTACCGGCAGCGGGCGACCTACCAGCCGTTCGAGCGCTTCTGGGCGTTCCAGTGGATCGAGACCGGGGTCTACACGGTCCTCACCCTCGGCCTCGCCGCCTTCTGCTTCCGGTGGCTGCGGAGACGGCTGTCGTGAACGTCAAGTCCATCGCGGCCGGGCTCGTCCTCCTCCTGGCGGCCGCCTGCACGGGGCAGACCCCGCCCCGGGCCCGGCCCGGCCCGGCGGCCCCCGGCGGATCGGCCGTGTGCGCGCAGCCCCGGGGCAATCCCCCGCCGGAGACGCCCACCACGATCGACGTGGTCGAGCAGGCGTACTTCTGCATCCTCGCCAACTACTACAGCGGGGCCACGCTGGACGCGCGCTCGCTGCTGACCGCGGGATTCGCGGCCTTCACACAGGAGCTCAACCGCGGCGGGCGCGACTCGCCCGAGGCCACCATGCCGGCGTTCACCGGTGACCGGAAAACCGACTGGGCGGCGTTCGAGACCGCCTACCGGCGCGTCACCGACCGGTTGCCGGACGACGCCGGACTCCGCGAGAAGCTGGCCGCCGCCACGCTCCAGGCCATCGTGACCGCACTGGGCGACGACCACGCCCGCTGGAACCACGGTGGCCGGCGCCCGCCCGGCCACTACGACGGCGACCAGTACGGCCTGGGCCTGCGGGCCAGCGCCGGCCCCCAGGTGACCGCCGACCCCGGCACCGCACTGCCCCCGCTGTTCGTGGCCGCCGTCCTGGGCGGCCCGGCGAAGGCCGCGGGGCTGCGCCCGGGCGACGTCATCGAGTCGGTCAACGGGTCGGCGCCCTTCATCGGCGCAGCGGTCACCCCTGGGGCCGTCGCCGCGCTGTACCCGCGGTATCCGCAGGACGCGCCGGTCCGGCTCCGGTTGCTGCGGCGCGGCAGCGGCCGGCACTGGACGGTGACGCTCAAGCCGGGCCTGTACCAGCCCAATCCGGCCGCGACACAGGTGGTGACGTCGAAACCGCTGGGGGACGGCGTCGCCTACGTACGGCTGAGCGGCTTCGCGCCCCACGTCGCGGACCGGACGTTCGCAGCGATCTCCAGGATGAGGGCCGGCCGCACGCTCACCGGCCTCGTCCTGGACCTGCGCGGCAACGGCGGCGGCAGCCCCAGCGAGGTGAACAGGCTGCTCGGCGGGTTCGCCCACGGCAAGGTCACGGCGTACCAGTGCGCGGCGGACGGCACGTGCGAGACCATGCGGACCGACGACGGCGTCGCGCTGCTCGGCCTGCCGCTGGTCGTGCTCACCGACCGCGGCTGCGCCTCGGCCTGCGAGCACTTCAGCTCCGCCGTCAAGGACCTCCGTCTCGGGCGGCTGGTCGGGACGCGGACCGCGGGCGCCGTCTCGGGTCCGGCGCAGCCGTACCTGCTCGGCGACAACACCGTCCTGGCGTTCCCGTCGAAGCATCACCTGGCGCCGGGCCGCGAAGCGATCGACCGGGTCGGCGTCGCACCCGACCACCACGTGCCGCCGACTCCCGAGGACGCCGCCGCCGGGCGCGACCCCGCTCTGGACAAGGCCGTGGCACTGCTGCACAGGTGACGACCGCACGCACCCCATCCCCCCGCCGTCAGAAAGGACGGATGCCTCATGAGTCATGCCGTCGGATCGACGCCGTCCCCGCGTGGCCGCCTGACGGCCGCCGGACTGGCCGTCTTCTCCGGGGTTGTCCTCTCCACGGCCGGCTGCGCCACGGCGGCCCTCCCGCGGTCCGTCCCGGCCGTCGCGTCCGCCGGGCCGTCGGCCTCCGGCCCGGCGGTCCTGCCCGCGCCCACCGGCGCCCATCCCGTCGGAACCACCGCCCTGTATCTGAAGGACGCCTCCCGCCCCGACCCCTGGGTGCCGGAGGCGAAGGCCAGGGAACTCATGGTCACCGTGTGGTACCCGGCGGCGCGGTCGGGCGAGGGACAGCGCGCCCCGTACATGACCGCGAAGGAGTCGGAGCTCACCCTGAAGGGCAAGAAGGTGACCGGCGCGCCGTACGACACGCTGAGCCGGACGCGCACCCATGCGTACATGGACGCGAAACCGGCGGGGCGCAGGGGAGGCCTGCCCCTCGTGGTGCTCTCCCCGGGGTTCACCATGCCGCGGAGCACGCTCACGGCCCTGGCCGAGGACCTGGCCTCCAACGGATATGTGGTGGCGGGCGTCGACCACACCTACGAGAACTACGCGACGACCTTCCCCGGCGGGCGGGTCGCCGAATGCGTCGCGTGCGACAGCGACACCGACCCCGGTTTCGGTATGAAGGTGGCCGGGGTCCGCGCCGCCGACGTCTCCTTCGTGATCGACCGGCTGACCGGGCCGGACGCGAGATGGGAGGGCTCCTCGCTCATCGACGCGTCCGAGATCGCGGTGGCCGGCCACTCGATCGGCGGAGCCGGCGCCCTGGCGGCCATGGCGAAGGACTCCCGGATAGACGCCGGCATCGACATGGACGGCACCACCTACGCCCGGATCCCGAAGAGCGGGCTGTCGCGGCCGTTCATGTTCGTGGGCTCGGCCGGTCACCCGCCGGGAGGCCGCGACAACTCCTGGGACCGCGACTGGAGGCTCCTGACCGGCTGGAAGCGCTGGCTCGTCCTGCCCGGCGCGGACCACCAGTCCTTCACCGACGTGCCGCTCCTGGCGGGCGCGGCCGGCATCCGCGCCCCGGGAGACCTGACCGCGGCCCGCTCCGTGGAGATCACCCGCGCGTACGTCCGCGCCTTCCTCGACCGGCACCTGCGGCACCGGCCGCAGGCCCTGCTGGACGGGCCGTCGCCGCGCTTTCCCGAGGTGCGGTTCTGCACTCCGGGCGGTGCGGCCTGCCGGTAGCGCTCCGCCACGTGCGCGGCCCTACAGGGCCCACCAGTGCGTGGCCAGGCGGTCGAGGGTGGGCCGCGGCGGCGCGGGCAACCGGGTCAGGTACCAGGCGAGGCTGCTGTACCGGTGCAGCAGGGCGTAGGCCAGCAGCCGCCTGCTCAGTTCCTCGCCCAGGTCGCGGTCGCGGTAGCCGTAGGAGAGAAGCAGGCGGCGCAGGATCCCGCGCTCGCCACAGGAGAAAAACAGCCCCACCGACGCGAACTCGTACTCAGGCGCGCCCCGCATGGCCGGCTCGAAGTCGAACAGGCCCGACAGCCGCCAGCGGTCGCCGTCGCGCACGACCATCAGGTGCTCGCGCATCACCTCCGTGTGCAGCAGCACGGGCGCGGACGGCGTGAGCTCGACGCTGTCGAGGAAGCCCGGGATCTGCGCCAGCCAGGTCTCCTCCAGCCCGTCGGCGCGGTGGTGCGCCACGCACGCGTCCCGCTGCGTACGGAGGAAGCCGTCCCAGTCGTGCGGCCCCACGACCGCGTCGAGACCGGGGGAGGACACCGAGTGGAGCGCGGCGAGCGTCTCGCCCACGGCGGCGGCGAGCTCCATCCGGTCGTCCCGCGGAATGCGCGGCCAGGCCTCGGCGAGGCTCTCGCCCTGCAGGCGGGTCATCAGGATGTAGCTCCATCCGTCGAGATGCTCCGCCTGCAGGACCCGCGGCGCCGGAATCGGCAGGCGTCCCTCGACGGCCCGCAGGACGGTCAGCTCCGTGTCGTACTCCTCGGGCAGGTAGACCTCGGGGTAGAGCTTGAGCACGTGCCGGTCGCCCACCGCGTAGACCGGCAGCGACCCGTCGGCGAAGCGCTCGACGCGTTGGCCGCCGAGCCCGAGACTCCTCACCAGGGCGGAGACGGCCGGGCCGAGACGGGACTCGTCCCGCCGGACGGCCGTGAACTGCTCCTGGGTCTCGGCCGGCGGCAGCCGCACGTCGGAAAGCACGGCTCGACCATAGACGAGAGCCCCGGGAGCCGATCAACCGGTTTACCTCACCGGCTCCGGAACGGGGCGAGCGTGGCGCGTACGAGGTCGGCGGCGCCCCAGTCGGGATCGAACTGGGCGATCACGGCCAGGTGCTGGCGTAGCTGGATGATCGGCATGCGTTCGCGCCAGTCGCGGTCGAGCCCGGTCAGTTCGGCGTACAGCTCGAAGAACACGTGCGACTCGGGCGGCGGCGCCGTCGTCCAGAGGTGGGCCAGGTCGACCTCGGCCCACATGTACGACACGGCCGGGTCGATCAGCGCGGGCCGCCCGTCGGGGGTGGCCATGATGTTCTGCGCCCACAGGTCGCCGTGCGTCAGGCACGCGGGCCTGACCGGCAGCAGCTCGGGCAGGCGGTCGCACAGCCGCTCCAGCGCCGCCCGGTCCGCGGCGTCGAGCGCCTCCCGGACGCGAGGCTCGCCGAGCCAGCGCAGCAGCCGGTGCTGGGCGAAGAACTCGAACCCGTCGTCGTTCCAGGTGTTGACCTGCCGGCGACGGCCCAGCCAGTTGTCGCGGTGCCACCCGAACCGGGGGTGCCTCGTTGTGGTGTGCAGGTGGGCGAGCGCATGCGCCAGCCGCGTCCAGAAGGCCTCGGTGGCCGGCCGGGGCCGCAGCGCGGACAGCACGAGCAGGTCGCGGCCGGCGAGGATGACCTCGGGCGTGGCGACGCCGCCCGCCTCGCGCAGCACGGTGAGCCCTTCGGCCTCCGCCGCGAAGACGTCGTCCGACGGCGGCTCGCCGAACGCCTTGACGAACACCGGCGTGCCGTCGCCGCGGCGCGCGAGCCCCGCGGTGGCGGCGAGACCTCCGGTGGCCGGCTCGACCGCGACGACGTCGGCCAGGCCGGCCGCGCGTATGCGTTCCAGCAGCAAAGACGTCGTTTCTGTCACGGGATGCGCTCCTCTACTCGCCGACCCGGACGAGGGCCCCGAAGTGGATCAACCGATTATCCCCGCGGCCGTCACCCGCGCGCGCCGCCCGGCCACGCTCCGATCACGGCGGTCGCGTCCAGTTCGTCGTCGTGTGCCAGGCGGGTGGCCAGCCCCGCGCGGGCGACGGCCTCGGCGGTCTCCTCCGCCTGGCTCTCGCTCGTCTCCACCAGCAGGTGACCGCCCGGCGCGAGCCAGCCGGCCGCTCCGGCGACGACCCGCCGTACGACGTCGAGCCCGTCCGCGCCGCCGTCGAGCGCGACCTGCGGCTCGTGCACGCGCGCCTCCGGCGGCAGCAGCCCGATCGCACCGCTGGGCACGTACGGCGGGCTGGCGACGAGGACGTCCACCCGGCCGCGCAGCGCGGCGGGCAGGGCCGCGTAGAGGTCGCCCTCGTATACCCTGCCGCCCGCGGGGGCGAGGTTGCGGCGGGCACAGCGCACGGCGGCGGAGTCGACGTCCACGGCGTGCAGCTCGACCGGCCCGGCCGCGGCGGCCAGCGCGGCGCCCATCGCGCCCGAGCCGCAGCACAGGTCGACGACGACGGCGCCCGGCCGGGCGAGCGCGGCGGCCTGGCGGACCAGGAACTCGGTGCGCGGCCGGGGCACGAAGACCCCCGGGTCGACGGCCAGCCGCAGGCCGCAGAACTCGGCCCACCCGATGACGTGCTCCAGCGGCAGGCCCCGGGCGCGCCGGTCCACCATGTCGTCGAGCTCGGCGGGCGTACGCGCGGCGGAGACCAGCAGACGGGCCTCGTCTTCGGCGAACACGCACCCGGCGGCCCGCAACCGGGCCACGACCGAGGGAAAAACGGGGGAGAGGGACAGTGACAAGGGAGAACCTTCCGGTGTGCCGAGGGCGCTCCCGCGGTCGCCTGCCTCTATGCGACCGTACGTGCGGGGAGAGGGGAGCACCCGACCTGTTCAGCGGTAATGGGGCTCACCTCCTCGCGTCGTCGCCGCCGTGACCGGCACCCTACACCAGAGCGCTTGTTCACCGGCGCGGGCCCGGGCCGGGGCAAAGTTGTTGATCGAGGAGTTCGCGCGGTCCTAGGATCGCGACCGTGACGTTCACGTTCTTCTTCCACCTCCGCTAGCCGCCGTCGGCGAAGCGAGGCCCTGCCCGTCGCCGACGAGGCGGGACGGCGGTGTGCCGTCCCGGGCCGACGCGGGAGAACAACGATCACGATGCGCGTACGCGCTGTCACTTTCCCCGCTCCGCGTCCCAGCGCTCCCACCGTCCCATGACGGCGGCGAGTCTGGTGGCGCGGTGCGTCCACGGGCTGGAGCCGACGGTCGCCGCCGAGATACTGCGGCACGGGCTCGGCATGATCACTCACATCGGGCATCGCGAGGTGCACTTCCGCGCGGCGCGGACGCCCGCGTCGCGCGGCCTCGCACTGGGCCTGCGCACGGCGGACGACGTGTTCCTGCTGGCCGCGCGGGGCGCCGACGTCGGCCCGTCGCGTCAGGGGGTCGCCGCGCTGGCGGAGCTCGCCGCCGCCGCCGACCTCGCCGCCCTGGCGCGGCTGCGCGGCGAACACGGCGGGCCCGGCGCGCTCACCGGCGTCGAGGTGTCGGCGTCGTTCCTGGGCAGGCGCAACTTCACGCGGTACGACGTGGAGGACGCGGTCGGGCGCGCCCTGGCCGTCCGGCTGGGGGTCGGCTACCACTCGCGGCGCGGTGGTGCGCCGCCACCGGGACACGGCGGCTGGCGGGTCACCCTCGACGGGGAGCGGGCCACGCTGCTGCTGCGCATCGCCGAGCGCCCGCTGCACCGGCGGGCCTACAAGCGGCGGTCCGTCCCGGGGACCCTGCATCCCCCGGTCGCCGCCGCCATGGTGGCCATGGCCGGCATCGAACCCGGTGACACGGTCCTCGATCCCTGCTGCGGCGCCGGAACCCTGCTGGTGGAGGCGGTGCGGCAGCGGCCGGGCATCCGCGCCTGCGGGTTCGACCTGGCCCCGCGGGCGGTGGCGGCGGCGAGGGAGAACGCCGCGGGGCTGCCCGTCGCCGTGGCCCGGGCCGACGCCGGCCGCCTGCCGGTGCCGGACGGCGTCGCGCATCGTGTGCTGGCGAACCCGCCCTGGGGAGGTCAGGTGGCCCCGGGCGGTCTGCTCGCCGCGTCCGCCGGACGCTGGTGGGCGGAGGTGCGCCGGGTGCTCGCGCCCGGCGGGACCGCCGTGGTCCTGCTGCCCGGCGTCGGCGAGGTGCCGCTCGGCATCCGCCACGGCCTCACGCCCGTGCACCTGCAACGCGTGCGGGTCGCCGGGGCGGAGTCGTTCCTGGTCCGGTGGACCGCGCCGCGGCCGGGCTGAGCGGCACTCGCGGGTATGTCGCCCACAGCGGCAGGGCGGCGGGGGAGGCGCTAGGGAGCGGACGCGTCTCCCGCCGCTCCGGCCGCTCCGGCCGCTCCGGCCGGTTCGGCCGGTCCCGGAGAGGGGGAGGGGCGTGGGGCGGGCCCTGTGGGCAGGAGCGCGGCCGGCAGCAGGCCGAGGGCGGCGAGCCCCGCCATGACCGGCAGGGTGAGGCCGGGCCCCGGCCCGCCCGCCGCCGCGGGCGCGTCCAGGGCCGTCGCCCCGGAGGCCACCGCGATGCCCAGGCTCGGGCCGATGTTCATCACGGTCTGCTTGAGCCCGCCGACGACTCCGGCGTACCCCGCCGGGGCGTCGCCGACGACGGTCCCGGTGGCGGTCACCATCACGGCCGCGAATCCCGCTCCCACGAGGGCGAATGCCGCGCCGGTGGCCGCCCAGGGGCCGCCGGCGCCGAGCCCGGACCCGCCCGCGATGCCCACGGCGACCAGGGCGGCCCCGGTGACCGCCGTACGGCGCGGGCCGTGCCGGCGCAGGGCGGCGGCCGCCGCGGGCGCGCCGAGGACCATGACCACCGTGACCGGAAGCAGCCGCAGGCCCGTCGCGAGCGGATCGAGCCCGAGCCGTTCCTGCAACACGAAGGTGGCGGCGAACAGCGCGCCGAACACCCCGCTGGTGACGGCCAGCAGGAGCAGCAACGACGCGGCCACCGGCTTCGACCGGGCGACCGCGGCGGGCACGATCGGATGGGCCGCGCGGCGCTCGTGCGCGACGAACACGGCGGCCAGGCCCGCGACGGCGAGCAGCCCGAGCAGCGTCGGCGTGGCGGCCCAGCCGTGGACGGGCACACCGGCCAGCGTGTGCACGCCGATCGCGAGCGTGCCCGCCAGCAGCGCCGCACCGGTCAGGTCCAGGCGCGAGTGCGCGGGCCGTTCGGGCGCGGGTGCCCGTACGGCGAGGGCGAGTGCGGCGATCAGGACGGCGGCCGGGATGTTGAGCACGAAGACGGTGCGCCAGCCGAGCTCCGCCACGACGACGCCGCCCAGGACCGGCCCGGCCGCGCCGGCGACGCCGATGGCGCTGGTGCGGACGGCGATCGCCGTACCGAGCCGGTCGGCCGGATACGCGAGCCGCAGCAGCGCGAGCGTCGCCGGCTGGACGAAGGCGCCGAAAGCCCCCTGGACGACCCGAAGGCCGATCACCCAGCCGGCGGTCGGCGCGAGCGCGATGCCGGCCGAGGCGGCCGCGAAGCCGAGCACCCCGGCGACCAGCAGGCGCCGATGGCCGTACCGGTCGCCCAGCCGGCCTGCGATGACGAGCAGCGCGGCCACCGCGACCATGTAGCCGGTGCTGGTCCACTGCACCTGGGTGACGCTCGCGGCGAGGTCGCGCCGCAGGCTCGGCTGCGCCACGACCAGCACCGTGCCGTCCAGTGCGACGATCATCGCGGCGGCGGCGCTGACCGTCAGCGCCAGATGGCTGCGCGCGGTCATCGGGCGACGGGCCCGAGGTGGGCGTCCAGCGCCTCGGCGACCAGCCGGTCGAGGCGTTCGGCGCCGGGCGGGCCACCGGTGCCGAGGACGAGCTGCAGGCTGCCCCACGCCCACAACTGGGCGATTCCGTGCAGGTTCGCCCAGAAGGCGGCGGCGGTCACCGCGGCGTCCTCCGGGGGGCCGGCGTCCCGCCGCTGTTCGTCCCGGCATCGGGCGACCAGCGTGGTCAGGCGCTCGAACAGCGGGAGCGTGGACTCACGCAGCCTCGGCTCGTCCGCGCCGTGCCGGTCGCTGTCGAGCAGCTCGTGGCGGAACATCAGCTCGAACATGCCCCGGCGCTCCAGCGCGTAGCCGACGTACTCCCGCGCGAACACCTCAAGCTGTTCGCGCGGTGCGGTCAGCCCGGCCATCGCGGCGGCGAAGCGCGCCTCGAGGTCGGCGAAGCCCCGGCGGGCGATGGCCGACAGCAGCGAATGGTGCGTGGGGAAGTACCGGCGCGGAGCCCCGTGCGACACCCCGGCCCGGCGGGCGATCTCCCGCAGTCCCAGCGCGGCGGTGCCCTCGGTCAGCACGAGGTGCACCCCCACCTCCACGAGCCGCTCCCGCAAAGAACCCGCATCGTCCATAGACAGTGTCTACCAAGCTTCGGTAGACACTGTCTACCGGCTCTGCCGCGGTCGGTCGGGATGCCGCGGGTTCCCGGCTTCCGAGGGCCGGCTCCCGGACGTACGCTGGCGGCGTGGAGCTGGCCGAGATCCGTAGATATCCGGTGAAGTCGGTTTCCGGGTGGATCGTTGACTCGGCGGTCGTGGAGCCGTGGGGGCTGGCGGGGGATCGCCGCTGGGCCGTGGTGGACGAGTCGGGCGACCTGCACTGGGTCGGGGAGAACCCGCGGCTGCTGTCCGTCGTGGCCACCCCCACCGCCGAGGGCGGCCTGCTGCTCGAGGCCCCCGGCCTGCCGCGGCTGACGGTCCCGCCAGCCGCCGGTGAGCACGTCCCCGTCCGCTTCGTGGAACTGGACACGGCGGTCCTGGCTCATCCCGAGGCCCACGCCTGGTTCAGCCGCCTACTGGGGAAACCCGCCCGGCTCGTCTGGCTCGACGACCCCCGCCGCTGCTCCGTCCCCGCCTCCCACGGCGGCCTTCCCGGCGACGTCGTCAGCTTCGCCGGGGACGCCCCCTTCCTGCTCACCTCCCGTTCCTCCCTGCGCCGGCTCGACGACTGGATCACCGAGGGCGCCCTCGAACGTCAGGAGGAGATCCCCGCCCCCCTCGACATGGCCCGCTTCCGCCCCAGCCTCGTCGTGGACGGCTTTCCTCCGTACGTCGAGGACACCTGGCGCGAGATCCGCATCGGCGCCCTCCGCTTCCGCATGTCCGAACTGTGCGACCGCTGCGCCGTGCCCACCTACGACCCCATCACCCTGGAAAGGGGCAAGGAACCCCTTCGCGCCCTGGCCCGCCACCGCCGCTGGGACGGCAGGACCTGGTTCGGTGTCCGCTTCATCCCCCGCGACTACGGCGAAATCCGAGTCGGCGACCCCGTGACCGTCCTCGCGACCGCCTGAGCCGGCGGACCGGACCTCGAGAAGACCGCGCGGAAGCGATCGGTATCGCGGCTGCGCACCGGCACGGGCACCGCCGGTCGGCCCGGGCGCTGGGACGGGCGCCGCTGCCGTGCCGGCGGCAGGTGCGCCTCCGCCCGTGGTCAGCCCTCGCCGGCCTCCCGCGCCGTGTGCTCCAGACGGTCGCGGTAGCTCTCCCACCACGCCTGATCGCCGGGGGGAAGGTTGAGGTTCCCGTCCCGCACGCCGGCCGCTCCGTCGATGAGTTCCCTGACGATGTCGGCGTGACCGACGTGCCGGTTGGTCTCCGCGATCACGTGCACCAGGAGCTGGTGCAGCGTCGCCGTGCTCCGTTCGTCCGGCCACCACGGCACATGACCGGTCGCGTCGAGCGCCAGCGTGGCGATGGTGGTGTCGGAGTGCTGCCACACCCGGCGGTACAGCCCGACGATGTGGTCGCGCGACTCGTCCGCGGTCGCCCACATGTCCGCGTTGTCTTCGGCGTCGTCCTCCATCCATTCCAGCGGCTCGCCGAACGGCCGCCCGAACGTGTCGCCGAAGTAGCCCACCTCCACCCCCGCGAGGTGCTTGACGAGCCCCAGCAGGTTGGTGCCGGTCGGGGTCAGCGGGCGGCGGATCTGATACTCGGAGAGCCCGTCGAGCTTCCACAACAGGGCGTCTCGGGCGGTCTGCAGATAGCGGTGGAGGTCCGTCTTCGGTTCCGGTGTGACCATGCCGGGGAGTCTGTCAGCCGGCGCCGGCGGCCCGCACCGGCTTTTCTCCCCGGGCGGTGCCGTACGGTCCGCGGGCGAGCCGCCGGTCGGCCCTCCCATACGGAGGATCCCCGTCCCGGCGGGGACCGGGACGGGGCGTGCTCGTCACGACGCGGCGGCAGCTCAGGTGATGGTCAGCGTCGTCACCCCCGTCGCTCCGGTCAGGCCGGTGGTGAGGCACATCAGCAGGTTCGGCTGGGGGAGGGCGATGATCTGCAGCGCGGACCGGCCGGTGAACGGACCCGAGGTGATGGTGCCGGTGAACGTGGTGACGATCTGCCCGGCCACGCCGGTGCTGCTGCCGGTGCCCTCGATGACGCTGGCCTCCCCGGTGTTCCAGGTGACGGTCCGTGTGGCCGTGAAGCCGTCGAGGAGGTCGTTGCAGCCGGCGAGGATGGTGAACCGCTCGTCGTACGCTCCGCTCGTCACGTCGCCTCCGCCCAGGCAGGAGGTGAACCGGCCGGCGGTGGTGATCTGGAAGTCGCGGGGCTGGAAGAGCACCCCGGGGTTGTAGGCGACGGACTCGCTCCCCTGGCACTGCACGAGCGCGAGCGGCCGGGCCCGAGCCGGGCCCGCGGTGGCGGGCGCCACCACGCCGAGGGCGGCCACGGCGGCAAGGGCGAGCGAGCGCGCCCGGGATCTCCAGTCGGTCAAGGCTGTCTCCTTGTGTCGCGCCGGCCGTCCACGGCGGGCCCGGTCGGGGTGGTCAGGCGGACGGGCACGGCGTGCCGGGGACGGTCAGGGCGGCCCTGGCGTGGCTGACCACGATGTCCACTCCCGCCAGCGTCCGCACGTGGATGGCGTTGACCGAGACGCCGGCGCCCCCTGCGAGGGGCACCTGCTCGTTGATCACGACCTTCGCCACGAGCGGGAGGTTGATCGTCAGGTTGGGCTTGGGATCGGCGATCGACACGCCGCCGACCTTGAGGTTGGTGATGTGCACCGAGCCGTCGGCGTCGACCTGCCCGGTCCCGTCGTCCCGGGCCTTGGCCTTGGCGGTGATCTCCTCGGCGGTGACGAGGCCGCCGAGGAGGTTCACTCCCGCCGTCCTGGCGGAGGCGGACGCGGTGCGCAGGCCGTCGTCGCCGACCGTGCCGTCGGCCTTCGTGTCGATGGCGCCCAGCGAGCCGAGCCCGGGGAGCGTGGCCTGCAGGAGCGTGCCGTCGTCGGTGCCCGGGGCGTCGGTGCAGGTGACGTCGGAGGGAACCAGCGGCGCGACCGTCACCAGCGGGGCCGAGACCCGGCCGCCGTGCGCGTGCGCGTCGAAGACCAGGGCGGGCCGGGTGAAGGTGACCTCGGCGCAGCCCGGAGGGTCGATCCCGGTGCGGTCGGTGACGTCCGCGGCGCACGTGCGGTAGGTGCCGGTGTGGGCGGCCGAGACGGTGACCGTCGCGGTGCAGGAGGCGGCCCCGGCGGGCAGGGTCCCGGTCACCGTGACCTGTCCCCCTCCCTGCGGCGCGGTCACGGTCGCGTCCGCGCAGTCGGTGGACGGCGCCCCGGCGACGGTGAGCCCGCTCGGCAGGCTGCCCGTGAACGACCAGCCCTTCTTCACGGCCAGTTCGCTGGTGTTGGTGATCGTGAACTTCAGCGCCGCGGTCTCGCCCACCCGGGCGGAATCGGGGCTGTAGGAGACGTCGAGCCGGGGCGTGACGTCCAGGATGCGTACGTTGTCGAACGCCGCGTCGTTGCCGATGCCGCTGGCCTGGAAGTTGACCAGTCTCAGCCGCAGCGCGCCCCCGTCGAACAGGACGGGCCCGTCACTGGTGTAGGTGCCGACGGCCACCGAGCCGATCGTGGTCCCCGGGTGGGCGCACGGCTCGATCGGGGTGGTGAACGCGGGCACGGCCGTCACGGCGTCCAGCAGGTAGAAACCCAGCTTGGCGTGGTTGGCGAAGCAGTTGGTCTCGGCGACGTCGACCGAGAAGGCCAGAAACCGCTTGGGGCCGAGGTCGATGGAGAAGTTCGACTCCAGCTGAGTCCTGCCCGATCCGGGGTCGTCCCCGGTGTAGGCCGTGACGGCGTGGTTGGTCGCGGGGTCCTCGCCCGCCCACTGGCCGAGTGCGCCGGCCATCTCCTTCACCGTCGCCCAGGCGTTGCCGCAACCGGAGTCCGCCGGTGCGACGGCCGGGTTCTGCTGGGAGGCGATCCAGCCGTTGCAGTGGGTCAGCCAGGCCGGGTCGGCGGTGTAGGTCTGGTGGACGGGTGCGGCTCCGGTGTAGTCGCTGACCAGGATGGGTGTGGCGCCCTGACCGTGCTCGAAGTCCTCGGCGAAGACGGTCTTCGGTGACGCGGGCACGCCCGGATCGCCGGGGTCGGCCGCGGCCGGACCCGGCTGGGCCGTCAGGGCCGCCGCCGACAGGACCAGCGCGCCGAGAGCGGCGAACGCCGTGTGCGACGGACCTGGCGCGTGGCCACGCGCATGAGAACGCCTCATGTGCGAGTTCCTCCCATTGGTTGACGATGGCGAAAGGCGTGAACGCCCCGAACCGCTCCGGCCTTTGTATATGCAAAAAGAGCGACGTTTGGGCAATTAATTGGATCGCTCCTTAGCCAAAATGGCGCGCACTCCTCGGGCTGTCAATGACCTTTCCGGTTTGCCTCGTTTGACGGCATATATCGGCATATCGTGGACGATGCCGCACCGGGGAGACATAAGGAGGACGAAGGGAAAACGGCGTCAGCGTCGCGTGGCGTCAAGGGGGGCGAAGGTGGGCGGACCGGCGTGTTCCGGTGGCAGGGCTCGGCCGGAATTCGGCGATCGGCATGTGCCGTCCGCCGCGCGATGTCGTTTCTGACAAAATTTCACGTTCGTCGACGGCGGGCAGGCGGGAGGGCATTCCGGGGTCCGGTCACGGCCGCTCACCAACGGGGTGCACGCGCATCCGGGCGGCATTCGCGCGCTCGGTGCGGTCAGGTCGCGGAAGCGCGGCCCGGCGGCAGGTGGGCGGTCATGATCAGGCTGCACGTGCCCGTGCCCGAACCGCGGTAGGCGTGCGGAGCGTCGCCGTCGAACGTGGCGGTCTGACCGGCTTCGAGGACGTGCTCGGTGCCGTCGACGACCAGGATCATGCGGCCGGAGACGACGCTGACGGTCTCCACGACTCCGGACTGGTGGGGATGACCGGGGTACTCCTCGTCCGGTTCCAGCCGCCAGCGCCACACCTCGACGGGGGCAGGGCCCGCGGTCGTCAGCACGAGCCGGGCCTCGCTGCCCCGTTCTCCGGTCCACAGCGGCGCGGCGGCCTCGGCCGAGACGACGCGGACGTGGCCGTCGGGCGGCCCCTGCATCAGGACGGACACCGAGATGCCGAGGGTGTCGGCCAGCCGGGGGTCGCGTCGGCCGCGGCGTTCGCCCTGCTCTACCGCACCCTGGCGATCGGCCCGATGAACGTGCTGTCGCCCGTGACCGCGCTGGTGTCCGCCGCGCTGCCCGTCGGCGTGGGGCTGCTGCAGGGCGAGCACCTGCCCGCGGCGGGAGTGATGCGCCGCCGGCCGGGCTCCGAGCGGCCCGCGTACGCGATGTCGGCGGCCGCGGGCGTGCTGGACTCCGTGGCGAATCTGTTGTTCCTGCTCGCCGCCCGCGGCGGGGACCTCACGGTAGTCGCCGTGATCACCGCCCTCTACCCGGCCGGCACGGTCCTGCTCGCCCGCGCCGTGCTCGCCGAACGCATCCACCGCGGCCAGCTGATCGGTCTTGGGGCCGTCGCCGTCAGCCTGGTCGCCATGGCCTGACAGCCCCCCCTGCGCCGGCGTTCACCACGCGACGGGGCCGAGGCGGTCGATGAAGATTCCGCTCGGCCCGTCGGCGCCGATCGTCGCGAGTTCGACGATCGAGTCGGTGCCCTCGGTGACCGTCAGCGCGCCGGTGTGGTTGTTCATGTCGGTGGCGGCGAAGGTGTGGTTGACGACCTCTCCGGGAGTGGCGACGTTGAACTTGATCTCGGGAAGCGCCTGGGCGTACCGAACGGTGATCATGTTCAGTGCCGCCTTCGACGAGCTGTAGGCGAGCTCGTGCATCGTGGAGACGGGCTGATCCGGATCGGTCACGACCGCGAAGGAGCCGCCGGCGCTGGACACCATCACCACCCGCGGATTGTCCGCCGCCCGCAACAGGGGGAGGAACGCGTGCGTGACCCTGATCGGTCCGTACACGTTGGTGTCGTAGACGGAATGGATCTCGTCGGCCGTCGCGTCCGCGGGTGCGACACGCCTTCCCGGCGCCCCGGCGTTGTTGATCAGCACGTCCAGCCGTTCGGTGTGCTCCCGCACCAGCCGGACGGCGCCGGCCACCGACGCCTCCGAGGTCACGTCCAGCGGGACCATGACCACGTTCACGCCGGCGGCGGTCAGTCTGCCGGCGGCCGCCTCTCCCCGGCCTTCGTCGCGCGAGCCGAGGAAGACGGTCCAGCCCTTCTCCCCGAGCCGCCGGGCCGCCTCGAAACCGAGTCCCTTGTTGGCGCCGGTGATCAGTACCGACGTGTGTGCCTGGTTCGTCATCGGTCCTCACTTCTGGAGTTCGCCTGCCGCGTGGATCTTCACGCGGCCTCCTGACGAGCATGGAGACGCCGGCGATCCCATCCCTGTGACAGGGCGCGGATGTGAGGTGTGTCACCGTTCACGCACGTCACACGGCGGTGGGGACCGGCGTCTCATGTGTGGCGCAGTCGAGAGCGAACAGACAGGGAGACGGCAATGAACGAGTGCGGCGAGACGGCGACGGCCACCGCCGGGATGCTCGCCGGTGGCGGCCGGATGGATCCCGCCACCGAGGCGTTCGTCGCCCACCGCAACCTGCTGTTCACCGTCGTCTACGAGATGCTCGGCTCGGCCGCCGACGCCGAGGACGTCCTGCAGGAGACCTGGTTGAGGTGGGCGGGCGTCGCTCTGGACACAGTGGGCGATCAGCGTGCGTACCTGGTGCGAATCGCCACCCGGCAGGCGCTGACCCGGCTGCGTACGCTCGGCCGGCGTAAGGAGTCCTACGTCGGCCCATGGCTGCCCGAGCCGCTGCTGACCACACCCGACGTGGCCGAGGACGTCGAACTGGCCGACAGCGTCTCGATGGCGATGCTGCTGGTGCTGGAGACGCTCGCCCCGACCGAGCGGGCCGTCTTCGTGCTGCGCGAGGTGTTCGACCTCGGGTACGACGAGATCGCCGACGCCGTCGGCAAGAGCCCGGCCGCGGTCCGTCAGATCGCCCACCGGGCACGTTCACACGTCGCCGCCCGGCGGCCGCGCGACGTCGTCTCCCCAGCCAGGACCCGCGACGCCATCGAGGCGTTCCAGCGCGCGGTCGAGACCGGAGACCTGCGGAGCCTGCTCGACATCCTCGCCCCCGACGTCGTCGCGTTGAGCGACGGCGGCGGGGTCAAGCGGGCCGTGCCGCGGCCCGTCGTGGGGACCGGAAAGGTGGCCCGTCTGCTGGCCGCCGGGCTGCACAAGTTCGGCGCCGAGGTGTCGGTCGAGCCGGTGCAGGTCAACGGCTGCCCGGGGCTCATCATGCGGATCGACGGGGAGATCGACGGCGTCGTGGCGATGCGTATCGAGGACGGCCTGGTCACAGAGCTGTACTTCGTACGCAATCCGGAGAAGCTGTCGCGTGTGGAGCGAGAGACCGCGCTGAGCCGCTGAGCCGCTGAGGCCGTGACGACCTGCGACGCGCGGCGACGCGCGGCGACGCGCGGCGACGCCGGATCAGGGGCGAGGGACGACACGGCTCGCGTCGGGCTCCGCGCGCTCGGGCGGCCAGTTGCGCAGGGCGACGTCGATCGTGTCGAGCATCCGGCTCCAGGACTCGTCCGCGGCGCGCGGATGATGGCGGAAGCCGCCTGCCGCCTCGAGACTCACGAACCCGTGGAAGACGCTGCCCAGCAGCCGGACCGCGTCGGTCTGGTCGGGCTCCGCCAGTGAGTAGCCGCGCAGGATCGCCCGCGTCATGTCGGAGTGCCGCCGGGCCGCGTCCGCCGCCTCGCTCTCCGGGTCGAGGTCCACCTGCATCGCCGCGTACCTGCCCGGATGCTCCCTGGCGTAGTCGCGGTAGGCGCCGGCGAAGGCGACCAGCGCGTCCCTGCCCGCCCGGCCGGCCAGCGCCGCCGCGGCCCGGTCGGCGAGCTCGGTCAGGGCCAGCGCGGCCACCCGGACCCGCAGCTCGTGGGCGTTCCTGATGTGGGAGTACAGACTGGCGTCCTTCACGCCGAACCTGCGCGCCAGCTCCGAGACCGTCAGGTTCTCCAGCCCCACCTCGTCGGCCAGTTCCGCCGCCGCCTCGGTCAGCCGCTCGAGCGTCACCCCGGCTCGTGCCATCCGCCACTCTTCTCTTCCTAGGAGTCCTAGGCAGGAGCTTAATCGATTGCCCCTCAAAGCGTCAGTGGGTAGCTTCGATCCTATGAAGCCAATCGCTGAGCGCGAGATCCGCGCCTCGTTCGTCAACTGCACCAAGGGCGAAGCCAAACGCCTCGCCGTACCGAGGGATCTGGACGCGCGGCCCTGGGACGACCTGGACTTCCTGGGCTGGCAGGACCCCGCCTCCCCGGGCCGCGCGTATCTGGTGGCCGAGCAGGGCGACCGGCTGGTCGGAGTGGCGCTGCGGCGGGCCACCGCCAATGCCGGCCACGTGCGGCGCAGCATGTGCTCGCTCTGCCTGACCACCCATACCGGGGACGGAGTGTCGCTGATGACCGCCCGACGCGCCGGCGGCAGTGGCAACTCCGTGGGCGCTTACATCTGCACCGACCTGGCCTGCTCCCTGTATCTGCGTGGCAAGAAGGACGTCGGGCCCGGCGGGCGGATGCCCGAGTCGCTCACGCTGGAAGAGAAGATCAGCAGAACCGCGGGCAACGTGAGCGAGTTCCTCCAGAAGGTCACCCAGTGACCGCCGCGTCGTCTGGAGAACAGCACGTCGTCCCCTCGCCGTCAGGGCATGACCGGGTGCCACGATCGTGGTAATCACGAAACGGGCTATCGGGCATAGCGCTTGATTCTTCTGGCACAAAGTGAAGAGAAATGTCACGCTCGGGCCTCATCACCGTCGCCCATGTGCCCGTCGCTGATGGCACCCACCATCAATGTCCGGGAACGGTGTGAGGGGTCGCGACAGGGCCGGCGCGGACGTCGTTTCGCATCGCTGCCGCGAAGGGCGGCTTCTCGTTGTTGCCGACGGGCCGGACATATCGGGGGTCGGGCGAATTCGTCTGCGCGTTCGGACCGAGCTTTCGCCGTACGCCTCCTCTGTTGTCTGGTTATCCTTCCGGAGGAGGCGAGGCTGATGGACAAGTACGGTCGCGACGAGGCCACATGGGATGAGCTGACCGAGGCCGGGCTGGAATTCCTCATCGCATCCGCGCGGGGCCCCGGCCCGGTGTCCTATGCGGAGTTGAACCGCGCCCTCGTGGACAGGACCGGCTTCGCCGGCTTCGACTTCAGCCGCCCCGACGAGCGAGGCGCCGTCGGCCACCTTCTGGGCCGGATAGTGGAGAGGACCTATCCGGAGACCGGGCTGATGCTCTCCGCGCTGGTCACGCACCAGGGAGGAACGGACCCAGGGAGCGGTTTCTACAAGCTGGCGACAGAGCTCAAGCTCCTGCGCCCCGGCGCCTCGGAGGCCGAGAGAGACGCGTTCTGGATCGACCAGTTCAAACGCGTGCAGGAGTACTACGCCGGTGCCGGCCGGAACGAGTCGTACTGACCGCGGCTGCGCCGATAGAAAGGTGGTCGGCGGGACCCGTCCGAACCCCATGGAAGCGGCCCTCGGCACGCACATGACCGCGCCGCGCCTCGCCCGGGGGCTTCGCCGTCCCGGAGGCGGGGGTCCTCGACGTACGGATCCATCCTGGGCATGCCTGCCGCTCGGAAACGCGTCCGGAACTGACCGGGCGTCCTGGTGTCGCGTGAACCGAGTCTCCAGAGGCACTGCCGTGACCCTGTAATGATCGCCGTATGGATTTCGAGCTTGACCCGCCTCGTGGTGTCGGTCCACTGCGTGTCGGGATGACCCGCACAGAAGCCGACGCCGCGCTGGCGGCACTGCGGGACGCGGACGTCGTCTCCGAATCGGACGTTCCGGGACGGCACGTCTTCCGGCCAAGCGGCCTGATGATCAACATCCATTGCCGCAACGATCGCCTGGTGGCTGTCGAGTTGGGGAGGCCGAGCTCAGGCGCAGATGCCGTGCGGTTCCAGGGGGTGGACCTGTTCAACCTGCCGGCACGAGCGGTAGTGGAGGCGCTGCGGGAGAAGACGCCGGTCGAGGCGGCTGAGGACGATCCCGCCTCGTTCGTGGCCCCGGACCTGCTGCTCAGCCTGTGGCGCCCGTTTGAGGCCGATGACGCTCCGTCCGAGGAACAGGGGTTCTTCTTCAGCAGTGTGCTGCTGGCCGAGCCGGGCTATTACGACACGCCCGCTCAAGCCGCCGAACGTGTCCGGCTCTCGGGGGCCGGGGCCTGAGCGCAGGCAACCGAGCCGGTCACCGGGGCACGCCGCGGCGCAGCCTGCTCGGTGAGGGCGCTGCCGCCTGCGCACCGCCTCTGCCTGTTCCGCCGTGCGCGGACCGTGTTTCGATAGCTTGCGAGAATTACCCATCTCCCAAGTGATCCGCCTGGCGGCGTGACGCAACGGATGAGTAGTTTCTGTTTTCTATTTCCAGAAATTCAGAAAGTCGCTAGGCTGAGCGGCCGTGACGAGCTCCGTGACCATCACCGCGTGCAAGCACTGCGGCGCGCCCATCGAGCAGCCGGTACGGCGGGGCAGGCCGCGGGAGTACTGTCCGGACGGCGACTGCCAGGCGGCGGCCAAGAGAGAGCGGGAGCTCCGCCGTGCCACGCCGGGCCTGGAGGGTGCGCTGGCGCGGGTGGAGGACCTGTACGAACGCATGGAGAAGGGCCTGGCCGCGGCGATCGAGCCGCTGGCGCGGGTGCTCGCCGAAGAGCTGAGCCCGGCGGGGGTCGAGGCGAAACTGAGCGCGATCCAGGCCGAGGCGCACACGAGCGTCGCCATCGCCCGCGCCGAGCGCGAGCAGGCGCTGGAACAGGTACGGCTGGCCCGCGAGGCCGCCGAGGAGGCCCGGCGGGAGGCGGAGGAGGCCCGCCGCCGGACGCAGGAGGCCTACGCCGAGCGTGACACGGCCTTCGCCGACGCGGAGACCGCCCGCGAGCAGGCCCTGGCCGCGCTGCGGGAGGCGGCGAGCACCGAACGCCGGGCCAGGCAGGAGGCCGACCAGGCCACCCACCGGGCCGAGATCGCCGAGGCCGCCCGTGAGCAGGCCGTACGCGAACTGGCCGAGCGGGTGGACCGGGCCGCGGCCGACGTCCGCCTGGCACGGGAACAGGCCGAGCAGGCCGTTCAGGAACGCGACGCCGCGCAGGCCGACGCGCGGGCGGCGCGGGCGGAGGCCGAACTGGCCCGCCGCGCGCATCGGGAGGCCGAGCAGTCCAGCGCCGCCGCGCTCGCCCGGGCCCAGGCGGCCGAGGCCGAACGCGACCGCGCGGTCGCGCGCGCGGAGGCCGAACGCGACCGGGCCGTGGCGCAGGCCCACGACGAGCGTGACCGGGGCCTGGCCCGGGCCCAGGCGGCGGAGGCGGCCCGCGAGCAGGCCGTGGCGGAGGCCGCCCGGCTGCGCGCGGAGGCGGCGCAGGCCGAGGCGCGCGCCGGTGCGGCGGACGCGGAGGCGGCCCGGGCGGGACAGGACGCCAGGGCCGCGGCGGCGGAGCGGGAGCGCGTCCAGGCGGAGCTGACGCTGGAACGGGCGCGGCTGGCCGACCTGCGTGCCCAGCTCGACGTGGCCCGGGCCGAGGCGGCCCAGCTGCGCGAACGCGCGGTCGCGGCCGAGCTGCGGCTGCGCCGGGAGGCCGCCGAGCCGCCGCCGGCGCCGTGACAGCGCCGTGACAGCGCATCGTCATCTCCTTGGCCAGGGCGTGGGGCCGGCCGATCAGGCGGCGAGGTGTGGCGCCCGGCGCACCGTGGCCGGAAAAGGACTCGACGGGGTGATGCCCGGACTTGTAGCTTGCGGGTGACCGTGACACCGCCCGAGGAGGTGAGACCCATGAACGCTGTATCGATGTGGGTGCTCCCCCTTCCGTCACGGCCGGGCGATTGACGTAGGTGTCGCCGGGAGCGCCTCGCCACCAAGGCACTCCCGAAAGGCAACACCTATGAGCTCTCAGTTCACCGCCGAGCCGTCGTCGCACGACATGGCCGGGCGGGACTCCACCGTCGGCGACGCCCCCGGACTCCGGTCGCCGTCCTCCGGCGCCGATCGCCCGCCCGCCACGTTCGACGTGATCATCGCCGGGTGCGGGCCGACCGGTGCGATGCTGGCCGCCGAACTGCGGCTGCACGACGTGCGGGTGCTCGTTCTGGAGAAGGAGACCGAGCCCAAGTCGTTCGTCCGCATAGTCGGTCTGCACGTGCGCAGTCTCGAGCTGATGGCGATGCGCGGACTGCTGGATCGCGTTGCGCGGCACGGGAGACGGCGTCCGGCCGGCGGTTTCTTCGCCGCCATCGCCAAACCCGCGCCCAGCCTGGACTCCCCGTACGCGTACCTCCTGGGCATCCCGCAGCCGGTCATCGAGCAGCTGCTCGAAGACCACGTGATCGAACGGGGTGCGCAGGTCCGGCGCGGTTGCGCGGTCGCCGGTTTCGAGCAGGACGACGAGGGGGTGACCGTCGAGCTGGCCGACGGGGAACGGCTGCGGTCGCGCTTCCTCGTCGGCTGTGACGGCGCGCGCAGTACGGTGCGCAAACTGCTCGGTGTCGGCTTCCCCGGCGAGCCCTCACGGACCGAGACGCTGATGGGCGAGATGGAAGTGGGCATGCCGCAGGAGGAGATCGCCGCCAAGGTGAACGAGATACGCGAGACCCATCAGCGATTCTGGCTCCGGCCCTTCGGTGGAGGGGTCTACAGCGTCGTGGTCCCCGCCGCAGGAGTCGGCGACCGCGCGGAACCGCCCACCCTCGAGGATTTCAGACGACAGTTGCGCGTCATCGCCGGAACCGATTTCGGCGTGCACTCCCCGCGCTGGTTGTCCCGCTTCGGGGATGCCACCCGGGTGGCCGAGCGGTATCGGGTCGGGCGGGTGCTGCTGGCCGGCGATGCGGCACACATCCATCCGCCCATCGGCGGGCAGGGCCTCAACCTGGGCCTTCAGGACGCGTTCAACCTCGGCTGGAAACTGGCCGCGCGGATCCGCGGCTGGGCGCCGGAAACACTGCTGGACACCTACCAGGCCGAACGTCGTCCGGTCGCCGAGGACGTGCTGGACAACACCCGCGCCCAGATGGAGCTGCTGTCCACCGAACCGGGCCCGCGGGCCGTGCGCAGGCTGCTCACGGAACTGATGGACTTCGACGAGGTGAACCGCCATCTGATCGAGAAGATCACCGCGATCGGCATCCGCTACGACTTCGGCGAAGGTCCCGACCTGCTCGGCCGCCGCCTGGGCGACATCGAGGTGAAACAGGGCCGCCTCTACGGTCTGCTGCATGGCGGCCGCGGCCTGCTGCTGGACCGCACCGAACGCCTGACCGTCGGCGGCTGGTCGGACCGGGTCGACCACCTCGCGGATCCCACCGCGGCACTGGATGCTCCGTGCGTCCTGCTCCGCCCCGACGGGCACGTCGCCTGGATCGGCGACGATCAGCAGGACCTGGACGACCACCTCTCCCGCTGGTTCGGCGAGCCCGCCGGCTGATCCCGCCCCAAGCCGCGGCGACGGAGCCGGAGCGCCTCCCGGCGGAGCTGCCGCCCCGCCGGGAGGCCGCCGGAACATGTGTCCCGTGGCTTCGGGCCGGGGCATGCCAGATCATGATCGGATGGACGTTCGTTTCCTCGGCATCGCCGAGCTGGCCGAAGTCCCGCCCGCGGCGGTCGTGGTCGACGTCATGCGTGCCTTCACCGTCGCCGCCTGGGCCTTCGCCCGGGGAGCGGAGCGGATCGTCCTCGCCGAGTCGCTGGACGAAGCCCTGGCGCTCAAGGCCCGCCATCCGGATTGGGTGGCGCTCAAAGACGGGCCGCCGGCGGCCGGGTTCGACGCGGTCAACTCGCCGGGCCTGCTGCGGTCGGCCGACCTTCGCGGGCGGACCGTTGTGCAGAAGACCACGGCGGGGACGGTCGGCGCCCTTGCGGTCAAGGACGCGCCGCTCGTGCTGTGCGCCGGCTTCGTGGTGGCGGAGGCGACGGCTCGGCTCTTGCGGGCACGCGGCTGCGGCAGTGTCACGTTCGTGGTCACCGGCGACGACGGGCGCGCCGACGAGGATCTGGCCTGTGCTCAGTACATCGCCCGGAGGGCCACCGGGGCCGGGGCCGACGCGTCCGAGTTCCTCCGCCGCGCCGGCGGGTCACGCGCCGCCGCCGAGCTGGCGGGGGGCGTGCGCGAAGGAGCCCATCCCGATGACGTCGCGCTCTGCCTCGAACTCGACCGGTTCCCCTTCGCCATGGTCGCGGCCTCGGAGGACTCGCTCATGGTCCTCCGCCCCTGCGCCGTGCCCTCACCGACCGGCGAGGCTTCGAGCTGATCGCGAGCATGCGCCGCAGCCATCTCGTCAGCCTCGTGGGCGCAATCGGCACCAGCTTCTTCTGGGCACCGCCGGGCGCGGCCGGCTTCGGGACATCGTGCCGGCCGGGGGGCCGAGCGGCGTTGCGGTCGGCACGCCTCCGCCGCCCGCGGAGATGAGGCACCT